>NZ_JBNNIW010000030.1:0-51590 GCF_050269715.1 Halomonas sp. NPDC076908
GACTCGCCGAAGACAGCAAAAGCGGATCAAACTTGGCTCAAGGTTCAAACGAATTCATTTCAATTTACATTGCCATGACCGCTTGCCTTGATATTTGGTGATTTGTCACCGCATCAGCAAGCGCCCACATGAATTACCTGATCAAATTGTTAAAGAGCTGTTTTCGCTGTGCTGGCTGAATGACCTGAACCGTGTTGCCTCAGCGAGGAAGGCGTATTCTACGCACTTCCGGGTGGTTGTCAACCGCTGTTTTTAGCGAGTGAAGCGAGCGATCCAATCTATAACAAGACGGCGCTAACTTCCTGACAAACCAGAGGTTTTCAACCTCTTTCACCGCTGGTAACGCTTGGCGTCCCCGGCAGCGGATGCGTACTTTACGGATTCAAAGCCGGGTTGGCAAGCGCTTTTGTAGAAAAATTACACATTGCCAGATTTAACAGCATGAAACCCCTTCGGCACCAGCATGATTGACGGTTACACTACCGCTATCTACCGCTCTTTCCACCACTGTGCCGAGGATCGCTATGAGCCACCATTTGCTAACTGTCGACTCATTAAACCGCGAAAGCGTAGACCACTTACTGCGTGTAGCTGCGCGTATGGAGCCGATTGCTCAGCGACGCCAGGTAACGCGAGTATTAGAAGGGGCCGTACTCGGTAATCTGTTTTTTGAAGCCAGCACCCGTACACGCGTCAGCTTCAATGCTGCCTTTTGCCGGTTGGGCGGCAGTGTGTGTGACACCACAGGCTTTACCTTCTCTTCTATGGCAAAGGGGGAGTCGCTATATGACACCAGCCGGGTAATGAGTGGCTACTGCGATGCGATTGTCATGCGCCACCCTGACCAGGGCTCGGTGGCTGAGTTTGCTGCGGCAACCAATGTGCCGGTCATTAATGGCGGTGATGGCCCTGGCGAGCATCCCAGCCAAGCACTGCTTGACCTTTATACGATTGATAAAGAGTTTCAGCGATTAGGAAAATCGCTTAGTGGCGCACATATTCTGCTTACTGGTGATTTAAAGTACGGTCGAACCGTGCATTCCCTGATTAAGCTATTGTCACTTTATGACCCGTTACGCATCACCCTGGTGTCACCACCAGGACTTGAAATGCCCTCCAAACTGATCGACTTAGTGGCGTCCCGCGGCCACCGCATTGAGCAGCGCGAATCATTAGCGAGTGATTTTGCTGATTTAGACGTGGTGTACACCACGCGCATTCAGAAAGAGCGTTTTACCGATGAGATGAATGAGAGCTTTCAAGGCCTTTCTGATGACTTCATGGTTAATCGTGATTTTCTCGACCACCGCTGCAGCCAAAGCACCATTGTGATGCACCCATTGCCCAGAGATAGCCGCCCAGGTGCGAATGATTTAAACGTAGACCTTAACGGCGACCCTCGGTTGGCGATTTTCCGCCAAACGGATAACGGTATTCCTATGCGGATGGCAATTTTCGCAACGTTGCTAAACGTCGATGAACTGATCGAACAAGATCTGCGACCAGTGCGTTGGTATGTACCCGCTCAAACAGGCACGTTAGATCGCTAAAGCGGAGAGATGATTAAAAACTAGGGTTAAAGATAAGCATTATAGAGACAAGCGCCCGCCAGGTAAGCCTTCCTGGTGGGCAAACCAGCCCTCTAGAATAAGAATAGCCGCGATGCCATCGACACTATCTTGTCGATAGTTACCTTTATGACCCGCCTCGCGAGCGATTAGCTTAGCCTCCCGCGTGGTGCCGCGCTCGTCGACCATTTCACACGGCTTGCCAAAACGGCCATGCAGACGATTACCAAACTTGCGCGCGCGAATACTCATATCTGATTCGCTACCGTCCATATTCAGCGGTAATCCCACTACTAACAGATCCGGCTGCCACTCGTTAAGTAGCCGCGATACGACATTCCAATCGGGAATCCCATCTCGCGCTGTCAGAGGGTTAAGCTCTCGTGCACTGCGCAGCAGCTCATTGCCCACCGCCACACCGATACGCCGGGTGCCGTAATCAAAAGCCAGAATTAAGCGCTGCCCCGCCTCTGCCATCAAGCGTGCCCCGCATCTCGGGTCATTAGGTTAAGGTCAATACCGAGTAAGCCAGCCGCCGCGCTTAGACGTTCAACAGGAGGAGTGTTAAATAACACGCTCCCCTGGGCTTCTACCGTTAGCCAGCTGTTCTCCTTAAGCTCTTCTTCCAGCTGTCCTACTTCCCAGCCAGCGCACCCCAAACAGACTAGAAACTGTTCGGGTCCCTCACCAGCAGCAAAGGCCTGCAGAATATCCAAAGACGTGGTGAGCGCAATGCCATCTTCTACTTGGATACTTGAGTCCCACTGCTGGCTATCACCAACATGGAGAATAAAGCCGCGATCCTTGTGCATCGGGCCACCGTAATAAACCGGCGCATTGCGGTGCGGGCTTGATTCCCCACCCAATTCCAGTTGATCAAACAGCGCTTCAAGGGTGATCTCTAACGGTCGGTTAGCAATCACCCCCATGCAGCCATTGTTATCATGATCGCAAAGATAGATAAGCGTACCGGAGAAATTAGCGTCTTCTAGATGTGGCATCGCCATTAGAAAGTGATGTTTCAAACTTTGCATGCGTCTCCCACTGCCTACTGGTACCCAGTAGGCGTAGCGTAATGAGTGTAATTATAAGCGACGCCGTGCTTAGGCTAAGCGTCGCTCAATAGCATCCAGCAACAGACCGGCAATATTAGTGCCTCGCTGATCATCAATCTCACGCACGCAAGTAGGGCTAGTGACGTTGATTTCAGTAATATAGTCACCGATGACATCAAGCCCCACGAACATTAAGCCCTTTTCACGAATCATCGGTTGTACTTGCTGAATAAGCCAGTAGTCGCGTTCGGTCAGTTCACGGCTTACGCCTCGTCCACCGGCAGCCAAGTTTCCACGGGTTTCACCCGCCGAGGGAATACGCGCCAGCCCATAAGGGACAGGTTCACCATCGACCAGCAGAATACGCGTGTCGCCGTCTTTGATTTCGGGCAGATAGCGCTGGGCCATAATCTGCCGCTGACCGCGCAAGGTAAGCTGCTCAATCACCGCGCCGATATTGCGACCTTCGGGGCCAATATGAAAAATGCCGGTGCCCCCCATGCCGTCTAGCGGCTTGAAGATCACATCACCATGTTCCGCGTGGAAGGCACGCAGTACGTCGTCGCGGCTTGCGACGATGGTAGGCGCACAGCACTGGGGAAACTGCTGGGCAAACAGCTTTTCATTGCATTGTAAAAGCGCCGCCGTAGGGTTAACCACCAGCACGCCTTCACGTTCGGCAAAACCCAACAGATGCACAGCGTTGGTGAACTCAGTATCGACGGGCGGGTCTTTGCGCATCAGCACTACATCAAGCTCGACCAGGGGGCGGGCGGACGCTTCGCCTAAGTCGTACCAATGCTTAGGATCACGGTGCACTGTCAAGGGCCGCATGCGCGCATAAGCTTGGCCCGCATTTAAGAAAAGATCTTCCTGCTCCATATAGTGCAGGGTATAACCACGCTCCTGAGCAGCCCATAGCATGGCCATGGTGGTATCTTTCTTGTAAGCGATGTCGCTGATGGGATCCATCACAACGCCGAGATGCAGATTTGATTGGCTCATCGGGGCACTATCCAAACATGAACAATTGGCGCTCAGTATGCCGCACTGCTCGCCTGGCTCCAACTGCCCCCGCTAACTACTCACTCAGTGCGCCGGGCACGATGCGAATGGCGTCGGGCTCAAGGGTGATCAACTGCTGCTTATAAAGCCGCCCAATCGCCTGTTTATAAGCACTTTTACTGACGCCTAAACGCGCTTTAATTTCATGCGCAGCACTTTTATCACCCAGAGCCAAATAGCCGCCGCTTTCTCGCAGTGCCTGCATGATTTTGTCGCCAACCACATCTAAACGAGCGGCACCGGGCGGTAGCAGTGAAATATTGAGTCGGCCATCTTCACGGCGCTGCTTTACATACCCTTTAACTGTCTGGCCACGGCGCAGTGGCTGTGTAACGTCATCCTGGTAAATAAGTCCCCAGTAGCGATGATTGACTACGACTTTCATACCTAAATCAGTACGGTCAGCCACTACCACGGCCACTTCATCGCCTTTTTCCAACGCCCAGGCATCATCGGTTAGAAAGCGATCCAGCTTCATTGTGGCCACCGGGCGTCCCTGTTCATCGCTATACAACATCACCAATACACGCTTTCCAGCATCAGGGCGAAAATTCTGTTCGCTAAACGGTAGCAATACATCTTTTGGCTGCCCCCACTGCAAAAACGCGCCAATATTATTGACGGCCGTGACCGTTAAGTAAGCCACTTCACCCAACTGGGCGGCTGCATCGCTGGCGGATCGAGGGGATGAGTGAGACTCACGGACCATGGGTGACGTCCTTCAAGAAGAATAGATAACCATTATGGTGTGTTCAGGGCGTAAGGCAACGTACGGTGGGGTGAGAGGGAAGCTGCATTTGATAAACAATGCCCTCACTGATAGTAAGTACTTACAAATCGCCAAAATAGTGCTGAAGTAAGGAGAGTGCCACGATCGGTGCTGTTTCGGTACGTAGAACACGTGGGCCGAGTGTGAGCGGTGTAAAGGCAGCATGTTGGGCGGCCACAATATCACTTCCGCTCAACCCGCCTTCCGGGCCAATAAGCAGCGCCACCGAAGTAGGACGACCTTGTCGATCAAAGGCATTGCCTGTCGCCAGATGCAGCATCAAGCGCAGTGGCTCTTGTCGTTCTTCAAGCCATGCTTGAAGCGACATAGGCGGATAAACCACCGGCACCACCGCACGCCCGCTCTGCTCACAGGCGCTGGCTGCAACTGCCTGCCAATGGGCCAGCTTTTTGTCTTCACGGTCACCTTTTAAGCGTACATCACCGCGCTCGGTATAAAGCGGAGTAATAGCGGCAACCCCCAGTTCCACAGCTTTCTGAATGGCGTAATCCATTCGGTCGCCTTTGGAGATCGCTTGGCCTAAATGAACTGACAGTGGCGACTCACCGCTGCCCGTCCATACCGCCTCAACACGCGCCAGTGCTTGCTTGCGGTTTACCTCTGCCAAGCATACACCTGCCTCAAGGCCTTCGCCGTCAAACAGCACTAGCGGCGAACCTTCACCCATGCGTAATACCCGCGTGATATGTCGGGCCGGGCCTTCAGGCAACGCTAATACATCGCCCGCTACGAAGGCAGCGGGCACATAAACGCGTGGCATTTTGCCATGCTGAGCATACCAATCAGCGGCTTGCAGTGTTTCAGGCATCGCTTAATGGGTATTTTCGGCGGCTTGCTTGGCTTCGCGCTGCTTACGCTGAGCGTACATCGCTTCGAAGTTTACCGGCGCCAGCATCAGCGGCGGGAAACCACCACGGTTGACTAAGTTATCCACGCACTCACGGGCGTAGGGGAACAGCAAGTTAGGGCAGAATGCACCCAGTGTCTGTTCCAACTGCGCACCTTCAATACCCGAAATACGGAACAGGCCCGCCTGCTCAACTTCTGCCAGGAAAGAGGTCGTGCCGCTTTCGCTGTCATTAACCTGAGCGGTCACTTTCACCACCACTTCATACTGGTCATCAGCAATTTGGGTGCTGGTGGTATTCAGGTCCAGATTGACCTTCGGTTTGAACGACTGCTTAAACACCGTGGGTGAGTTAGGCGCTTCAAACGAAATATCTTTTACATAAATACGCTGCAGCGAAAACTTAAGCTGCGGCTTTTCATCTGCTGCGGCACCCGCCTGCGGTGTGTTGTTATCTTCCGCCATGAGAAAACTCCTAATTGTTCATTAAATAAATATAGCGATGGTTACTTTTTAACCACCGGAAGACCATCGCCTTGCCACTGCGCCATACCGCCTCTCAACTTGTAAGCGCGCTCGAAGCCTGCTTTCGCAAGCTTAGCTTGGGCTGCGCCAGAGCTCTGTCCGTGCTTGCAAACCACAATGATCGGCTGGGCTTTTACTTTGTCCAGTTCGGTCATGCGGCTATCGAGGTTGCTTTGCGGAATATTACGCGCACCCGCAATGTGGCCAGCCTTGAAGTCTTTGCTTTCACGGATGTCCAGCACCACCGCATCTTCGCGGTTGATAAGCTGAGTGGCCTCAGTGGCGGTCAATGCATTGGTGGAGGCACTGCGCGTCTCGTAAATAAGCCACGCTATTAGTACCAGCAAAAATGCCCCAACCAGCAGGGGGTGGTTCTGTACGAATTCGAACACCTGATCGATCATCGCGAACACAATCTCTTGGTCTATGCAGAAAAAAGCGGCCTAACCGCTGCCAAAACGCGACAAGTATACACGTCCGATAGCTTCCCGCGCAGGCCTAGGAGGCTGTCCGGCTTGGCCGATCGTCGCGAGAAGTACAAATTCGCAGTAGATCAATGCTCAGCCGGACAGGCTCCTAAATCATGACGCCTGGCAGTTGCCTGCGTTATGATGCCCCAAGCGTGCGCCCGTCGCGACCCCGAATTACCGAGTCGTTCGGCTTGCCAATCTTAACGAGGTTTTATTATGGATACTTCTCGCACCCCACGCCCGGTGGCGCTGATCATTCTCGACGGCTACGGTCACAACCCTGAGAGCGACCATAATGCGGTGGCCACGGCCAACAAGCCGGTGATGGACAAGCTTTGGGCGAGCCGTCCCCATGCCTTTGTTCATACCGATGGCCTGCATGTTGGCTTGCCCGAAGGGCAAATGGGCAACTCCGAAGTCGGGCATATGAATATTGGTGCGGGACGTATTGTTTACCAGGATTTCACGCGTATCAGCAAAGCAATTAAAGATGGCGACCTGGATGTGAATGAAAACCTCACCCAGCCGATTGACGAAGCCGTCGCTAACGGACGACCAGTCCACTTACTTGGCCTGCTCTCCCCCGGTGGCGTCCACAGCCATGAAGACCATTTTATTGCCATGGCCGAACTTGCCGCGCGCCGCGGTGCCCAGCGTATTTTTATTCACGCCTTTCTCGATGGCCGAGATATGCCGCCGCAAAGCGCTCTGGCGTCTATTGAGCGTGCCAATGCCCGCCTGGCAGAACTGGTGGGTGCTGATAATGGCTTTGTTGCCTCGGTTATTGGTCGCTTTTACGCCATGGATCGTGACAACCGCTGGGAGCGCGTGGAGCAAGCGTACCGCTTATTGACCGAAGGCCACGCCGAACATTACGTCTCCAGTGCAGAAACAGCCCTGCGTGAGGCTTATCAACGTGGAGAAACCGATGAATTTGTTGCCGCCAGCAGCATACTGCTTAAAGACGGTTCGATTACACTGCAAGATGGTGACGCCGCGATCTTCCTTAACTTCCGCTCTGACCGCGCCCGGGAGCTAACCCGTGCTTTTGCCGAGCCAGACTTTAAAGGTTTCGAGCGCCATGGGTGCCCTAAGCTAGCCGGCCAAGGGCTAGTCATGATGACGCAATACGCGGCCGACATTCCCGCACCTGCCGCCTTCCCCCCGTCGGATCTTAACGACACTTTGGGCGAAGTGGTGGCTAAGCGCGGCTTGAAGCAACTGCGCATCGCCGAAACCGAGAAGTACCCTCACGTTACCTTCTTCTTCTCTGGAGGCAATGAAACTGAGTTTGAAGGCGAAACGCGGATTCTACTGCCATCGCCACAAGACGTTCGCACTTACGACGAAAAGCCTGAAATGAGCGCCTTTGAAATTACTGACAAGCTCGTTGAGGCAATTGATGGCGGAAGCTTTGACCTTATTGTTTGCAACTACGCCAATGGCGATATGGTCGGCCATACCGGTGACTTCGATGCCGCAGTTAAAGCCATTGAAACAGTCGATACCTGCGTGGGTCGCGTGGTGGAAGCCATTGAGCGCGCTGGTGGCGCCTGCTTGATTACCGCCGACCACGGCAATGCCGAGCAGATGGTGCACCCCGTGACCGGTGAGCCACAAACCGCCCATACTACCTTTTTAGTGCCTCTCATCTATGTAGGCGAACGTCCTGCCACATTAGAAGAGGGTCGCTTATGCGACCTGGCCCCCACGCTACTGACCATGATGAACCAGGCGCAGCCCGAGGCAATGACCGGGAAGCCGCTGATTCATTTTACATAATGCTTATGCGGTGGTGGTTAGCATTCGCGGTCGTGTTGGCGCTAGGGTATGCGCCAGCCGCCTTTGCCCAACAAGATGAAGGGGCCGCGCGCCAGCAATTGGATGCGATTGGCCAGGAGATTGAATCCCTAGGCCAACGCCTTTCATCTACGGGACAAGCACGCGATAACGCTGAGCGCGAGCTTCGCGAGGTGGAAACAGAGCTTGCCGCTACCCACCAGCGCTTAGATACCCTCCAGGCAGAGCGCCGCCAGCTAGACGAAGAGACGACCCAGCTACGTCAGCACCGTGACCGCCTAGAGAGCGAGCGTGCCAATCAATACGCCGCTTTGGGGCAACAGCTCTCAGCGCTTTACCGCCTTGGACCAACGCCACAGCTCAAGCTGCTGCTTAACCAGGGCGACCCGGCTGAGCTTGATCGTATGCAGGCGTACCTAAATCGACTCACTGAGGCGCGTAATCGCCGTTTAAGCGATATTGCTCGTCTCGATACCGCCCTGGCCGATACCCAAAACGAGCTAAGTGAGCGACAAGCCCGTCTGGACATATTAGCTGGCGAGCTGGAGGAGCAGAGCGCGCTACTTGCCCAGCGCACCACCGAGCGCCGCAGCGTTGTGTCTAACCTAGATGACCGCTATGGCAGCGAAGAGGAGCGATTGGCCGACCTCAACCAGAGCCGTGAAGAAGCCGAGCGCGTGCTGCGTAATATTCAAGCAGAGATGGCAAAGCTTGCCGAACCCACTCCTACTACGCATATTGTAAGCACCCAAGGCGATTTGCCTTGGCCGGTTCAAGGCGCTATTAGCAGCAACTTTAACCATCGCGATGGCGTGCATTATAACGGTATTGTGATTCAAGCCAGCGCAGGCACCCCCGTCACCGCGGTACACACCGGCCGCGTGGTATTTGCCGACTGGATGCGTGGGTTTGGAAATTTGCTCATTATCGATCACGGCGATCAGATAATGACGCTGCATGCTCACCTGCAGCAGTTTAGCGTCAGGCCAGGTCAGCAAGTTAATCGCGGCGATGAAATTGGTCGTGTTGGCGATAGCGGCGGCCAAACACGGGCAGCGCTTTACTTTGAAGTTCGCCGCGGCGGCGCACCAATTAATCCACAGCGTTGGATTGCGCGCCGCTGACGGGATAAGCTGCACAATAATGAATGTTTTTATAGTTTAGCTATTACTACTACAAGATAACGCGTTTTAGCGTTATCTATCGCCTTGCGGAGTCTGCATGACGCTATTTGTTACCGAGGTATCAGCCCCGACCAAGCGCTTCTTGGCTACCCTGCTTCCGATTGTTTTACTGTCGGCTCCGCTACCGTTGCTCGCCCAATCCAGCGCTAACGGAGCAAACCAAAATGCTAGCGTTGCGCTGCCCTTAGAAGAGATTCAAACTTTCGCAGAGGTATTTGAACGCATCAAGCGTGCCTATGTTGAAGAAGTGGATGACAGCACTCTATTACGTAACGCCATGCGCGGTATGCTCAGCGAGCTAGATCCCCACTCCGCCTATCTTGATGAGGAGGAGTACCAAAGCCTGCGTGAGTCTACTCAAGGCGAATTTGGCGGCATCGGTATCGAAGTGGGTATGGAGAATGGCCAATTAATGGTTATTACCCCCATTGATGATACGCCTGCTTCCCGAGCAGGGTTACTGTCTCGCGATGTTATCGTCGCGATCGACGGCACGCCCACCGATAGCATGTCTTTGCAAGAAGCCGTCACCCTGATGCGCGGCGAACCCAATACCCAGCTGCGCATCAGCATCCTGCGCACAGGTGAAGACACCCCGCGTGAATTCACCCTGACCCGGGAGATTATTCGTAGCGAAAGCGTCAAGCATGAGCTGCTTGAACCGGGCTACGGCTATCTACGCATTAGCCAATTCCAGTCGCGCACGCCAGATCAAGCCCGCGATTCACTTGAGCGCATGGCACGCGAACAGCCACTGGAAGGTTTGATACTCGATTTACGTAATAACCCCGGTGGCGTTCTGCAAGCCGCCGTAGGTATTGCCGACCTGTTCTTGGATGAAGGGCTGATTGTGTATACCGAAGGGCGACTGGCAGATACCGAGATGTCTTTCTCCGCCACCCGCACAACGCCCGCTGGTGATGTGCCACTCATCGTACTGATCAACGGCGGCAGTGCCTCTGCGGCTGAAATCGTAGCGGGAGCGCTTCAGGATCAGCGGCGCGGTGTCATTATGGGTACGGATAGCTTCGGCAAAGGCTCGGTACAACAGATTATGCCGCTCGGTAATGGGGAAGGTCTCAAGCTCACCACGGCGCTCTACTACACACCCAATGGCCGCTCCATTCAGGCTCAAGGTATTGAGCCTGATGTAGAAGTGGTACGCGGACGGCTGGAGGTTGCCGAGAGCCGCCGCGAGATTCGCGAAGCAGATCTGGATGGCCACTTAAGCGGACAACAGGCGCCCCGTGATCGCCAACAGATGGCCGAGCGCCTACGCGATGATTATCAGCTTAGCGAAGCCCTCAACCTGCTCAAGGCACTGAACGTCGTTGATCGCCGCCGCCGCTAACGGCACTGTTATAACGGCAACCCGGTTTAACGACAACCTGGTTTAACGACAACCTGGTTTAACGACAACTGAGAGGCAGGCGACCGCGCTCACCGGTCGCCTGCCGCATTAGCACGCGCTTCAATGGCACCAACTGATTCATCCCGCTCATGCCTAGATTTCGCGCCAGCGTTAGGGCGGGATCGTGGGTGCCAAACAGCACTTTAAAGCCTTTCATTAGCCCTAACATGGCGCTGTTATCAAAGCGCCGACGGCGCTCGTAGCGTCTTAACGTGCTCATTTCCCCCCAAGGTGCGCCGCGCTGCCAGGCGTTGACTACCTCTTCAGCTAATACCGCCGCATCCATTAGCCCTAAATTAACCCCCTGGCCTGCCAGCGGATGGATACTGTGAGCAGCGTCGCCGATCAGCGCGAAATGCGGCTGTACATAGTGACGGGCATGGCGCTGGACTAACGGAAACCGGTGGGCCTTATCGCAGGCGGTCACTTGCCCTAAGCGGTGGCCAAATGCCTCTCCTAAAGCCTCGCCCAGCGCTTCTTGGGAAAGCCCGCTAAGCTCGGCGGCATGCGTGGCTGTTGTCGACCATACAATAGAGCAGTAACGATCGTTTCCCTCCACGGTTAACGGTAGAAACGCGAGCGGACGACCCTCTATAAACGCCTGCCGCGCAACGCCACCATGCGGTTTTGAGCACGTCACCGTGGTCACCACGGCATCTTGCTGCATATCGTCACTGTCGACTTCAATACCCGCCATTTCACGCAGCATGGATTGGGCACCATCGGCCGCCACGATTAACGGTGCATGTAGCTTGCGTCCATCGTCCAGCACCAGCCAGTCGCCCTTTGATGAACAACTCATATCGTTAGCACGTTGGAGCGCCTCCACTCGCACGCCAAAAAACGTGGCGACATTGGGATGGTCGATCACCTGATTATTGAGTGCCGCGAGCGTGATCGCGTTCTCTACGATATGCCCTAACACGGCCACCCCCGCTTCATCAGCGGAAAAGGCAATCTCGCCGCTGCCCTCGGCATCCCATACCTGCATACCCCGGTATGGCGTAACCCGGGTCTGCTGCATGGTGGGCCAGACAGCTAAATGGGTCAGTAATCGCTGGGAAACCGGTGTCAGTGCGCTTACCCGCGCGGCAGGCAAATGGCCGACAGCATTGTTCAGGCGCAGTGGAGCAGGCTGGGCTTCAACAAGCGCTACCTGCATACCTGCCTGGGCCAATAACGCGCAAAGTGCCGTTCCGACCATACCACCGCCGACAATGATCGCCTCAAAGCTGTACGTTGATGGTGAGCCCTTATGCATAGCAATCCTTTTCAGTAGCATTAGCGTTTTAGCGTTCTAATCCCATGGCGCGCCTGGCTAGACCACGGCGCAGCGGCCCAATAAGATTCAAGCCAATTAATCCTGCAGCTCGGGCATGGGGCAGTAGCGGAAAAGATAGGCCAAACAAGCGCACCAGGCCGTCACTGAAACGAATGACGTTGGCGCGATCTTGGGAGCGCTGTTTCTCAAATGCTTGCAGTGTGGTCATGTCACCTAACTGGCGATTAGCCAGCACCCCCTGCTCCAACGCTTCGACAAGATCCATCACCCCGCGCAGGGCAAGATTAAAGCCCTGGCCAGCGACTGGGTGAAGCGCGTGAGCGGCATTGCCTAGTACCGCAAGCCCAGGACGCACGGGCTCTTCAGCGGTGACCAGTGATAGCGGATAGGTATAGCGGGTACCCACGCGAGTAAACCGGCCAACGCGATCGCCAAATGCGCGCTGCAGCTGAAGTAGAAATTCGCGGTCAGAAAGCGCCATACGCGCGCGCTCACTGCCACTTGGATGGGTCCACACCAGTTCCATAGCTTGACCCGGCAGTGGTAACAGTGCCATGGGCCCATGAGCAGTAAATCGCTCGTAAGCAATACCGTGATGGGGTTGGCTTACCCCGACATGAGCGATCAGCGCGGTTTGCTCATAGGGCTCACGGCGACTGCCAATGCCTAACTGCTCTTTAAGCCCCGACCGCCCTCCATCTGCGAGTACCGTTAAGCCTGCGGTAAGCTGACTGCCATCGGAAAGCTGCAGTTGATGCCCACCGGCGATGGGCGTGAGCTGCTCAACCTTCGCCGGGCAGTGCCATTCAAGCGGCAGACTGGCTAAGTGTTGATGTAGCACAAGGCCCATCCACGCATTGGGTATCACGTGGCCAAGCGCGGCTACGCCAAGTTCTTCAGCAGTTAACCTGGTCGCCCCTAAACGACCACGCTCGCTAATATGAATACGCTTGATAGGCGTTGCCTCTAAGCGCATAGCATCCCATACGCCCAACTGTTGAAAGCGCTGAGCCGAGCCTTCCGCAATGGCACTTGCCCGGGCATCAAAGCTTGGTTGCCAAGCGCTCTTAAGCGTCTGCGAAGCTAAGGGAGACGATTCAATAACCGCTACACGCCAACCATAACGCTTAATCAGCGGTGCTAAGGCGCAACCTAAACTGGCACCTACTAGCCCACCGCCCACAATGACAATGTCATGTGTCAGCGCTTGCCCAGCCGTTTGATTAGCACGCTGCATTGGCTTCTCCCACTCGCCTCTCTCTACCAAAGAGGTGATTATTATTTCGTAATGTAAATTACATAAAGGACACTTCTGACACTTTAGCCTGGTTACTTTTTAGCCATTAACGCTTCAATTTCTGCTATCTGCTTAGGCGCATCGGCAGTAAGTACCTCATGACTGTCATGAGTAACCACCACATTGTCTTCAATACGAATGCCAATACCTTGATAGGTAACAGGAATATCGTCATCACAGGGAATATAGAGGCCAGGCTCCACAGTCAGCACCATGCCTGCGACTAAGGACCGTGGTGTTTTCTCATCCAGCCGGTAGGTGCCAACATCATGCACATCCAACCCCAACCAGTGAGACGTGGAGTGCAGGTAGAAGCGTCGGTAGCTATCGTCATCAATGCGCGCCTGAACATCACCTTCCAGTAAGCCAAGCTCAATAAGGCCAGCGGTTAAGTCACGCACGACGCCTTGATGAATATCGGCCAGCGTGGCACCCGGCTTTATAGCGTCAACGGCGTGCTCCTGGGCCTCTAGCACCACTTGGTAGAGCGCTCGCTGGGCGTCGCTAAACCGTCCTGCAACCGGAAATGTACGGGTAATATCACCCGCATAAAGATCAAACTCAGCGCCAGCGTCAATCAATACCAAGTCGCCTTCACACAGCGGTGCGCTGTTCTCAATATAGTGCAGTACGCAGGCGTTGGCACCGCTGCCAACGATGGTGCTGTAGGCAGGCCCACTGGCGCCTTGCCAAACAAACTCATGCTCCAGTTCAGCCTGTAGTTGGAATTCACTAAGTCCTGGGCGTGAGACCTGCATAGCGCGCCGATGAGCACCTGCCGATATCGCTGCGGCGTGGCGCAGTAGTGCGATTTCAGCATCACTTTTGACTAACCGCATCTCATGTATCAGCGGGTTGATGTCCAGCCAACCTTTGAGCGGTGGCCGACCGTGCCGAAGCCCTGCGTGAGCCGCATGTAAGGCATCTTCAGCAATGCTGACTGCCTCAGCGCTGTCTAGCGGCAAATAAAGCAGCTCGCGCCCTGCGAGCAACCCACTCAACCGCTCGTCTCGCTCAGCATTTTCAAACGCCTGGTCAATACCGTGTTCAGCCACTACCCCCGCAGCACCTAAGCGCCGCCCAGTCCATACCTCCATCGTAGGGTCACGATCCAGGCAGAACACCACGCTTTCGCCTTCAGTACGACCTGGCAGCAGCACTAATAGCGCATCCGGCTCTTTAATGCCGGTCAGGTAATAAAAATCGCTATTCTGGCGGAAGGCGAATTCGCTATCACGCGAACGGGTCATCAGACCTGCGCCAGGCAGCACCACCGCACTATTGCTCGGCAGTTGGCTCATCAAGACATCACGCCGTTGGCGATATTCCGCTACGCCGATAGCTAAGGGGCGAGATAGCAAGGCAGGCAACGCGGGGGCAGACAACATAGAAATTCCTCAGCGATTTAGACAAAAGCGGATTAATGAACGGGCGCGTCGGTTTGTTCTACTTGCGGCATACCTGGGTGCTGCTCGGTGTAAAGCAGCATAGCGGCCATGCGCGCATGCTCAGTCAATGCAAAAAGATCGTTCTCGTTTTCGGGGCTATCATCAATATCCGTATCAATTCGCCCAATCCCTTCTAGGTCACTGATCGCCTCTCTTAGCGCTTGCGACCAGCGTTCGCGAAGGTCGTTATCAGCCACTTCATCGACGACTTCGATAAAGCCCAGCGTCCACTCTTTTAAGCCCTGGGCCTGCTCGCCCAATGAAAAAAGCTCATCAGGAAGCAGCGGCGTATAATCCAGGTCGCTTGCGCTCAGCGCTTCGACGGTTTGCCGACGCCAGCCTAATAAGCGCTCAGCGCTTGCCTGGTCTCGAGGCTGTTCAACACCCAGGCTTTGGCAAACTTCATCCAGCCAAGCTTCAGCGCTTACATCCCGTAGCGCGAGCAGGGCACATAAGCGGCCATCTAAAAAAGCCGGCGACTGCATACTGCCGTGCAGTAAAAAAACATCCGCCACATTAGAGAAGTCCTGACGTTCATCAATCAATGACATAGTATTTAATGACCTCGTATTTAATGGCACCGTATTCACTCGTGCCGCTTGTGTGCGCGTTGACCGCACACAAGCGGCTCTCTTATAGTGAGTAACGTCTATCTTCCTATGTAGTGATGTTAACGCATTGGGCCCCTTGCTGGCCCGTGCTGGAGTCTTTGATGAGTAACGCCAAGCGGCCAACTAAAGAGATAACCCTGTTAGGGCGTGGTTATATCATTGCCTGTGACACGGGCGAAGAAGCCAAACTTGATCGCGCCGCACGCTACCTAGACCGCGCCATGCAAGGTATTAATGCCCAAAGCAGTGTTCTGGGCAGCGAGCGTGTGGCCATCATGGCGGCCCTCAATATTACCCATGAGCTTCTCGAAGCGCTGGACGAACACCGTGCCGGTGAAGCTAATCTCAATCGGCTAAATGATCGACTTGAAAAGGCGCTGGCCAAAACACGCCAATCCTCAGCCCAGTGAACGCTCAGCTTAAGGAAAGCATGGCCAACGTTTAACCCAACACTTTGGCATTAGCGAGCGCTCTGTTAGGATGGCGGAGTTCTCTGGGGTGTACGCCAGTCGTTATAGTCCCTCGAGCCTATGCGCAGTACCCAGGGGGCCAAATGCTAGCCAGGCCCGTGTGCATGTCCGTGCGTCGGAAAGCCTGACGGTCTGGCTGCGGCCACCCACCTGAACCAGTAGGTTCAGGGCCAGAACGGCAGCGGCACTTTGGAGAACACCTAGTTTAGAAAGGGAAACAACCTTTCTAACAGGATTGAGAGATGGAGGAGATAACGTTTCTATGGAAAACCTCCAGCACATCACTAGTCAGCAAGGCAGCCCCCCGCAAACGCTAGACAAGGCTGCACTACGCCGCCTGCTACGTCGTAACCGCCAAGCCCTTTCTGCCCATGAGCAACACCTTGCCGCACAACGTCTCTGCGCTCAGCTTAAAACACTGCCTGAAATCCGCCGTGCACGACGCTTAAGCCTCTACTTGCCAGTCAACGGTGAAATTGATCCGACGCTGCTACTCCCCTGGCTGCATAAGCGTAACGTTAAACTCTATTTACCCGTATTACGGCCATTTAGCGATAATATCTTATGGTTTGTCGCTTACCATGCCGACACGCCGATGGTGAAAAACCGCTTTGGTATTGACGAGCCTGATTTGCGCTTTAGCGCTCAACGACGCAATCGGTTACCGGCCTGGGCATTAGACACGCTGATTGTGCCGCTCGTGGGGTTCGATGCAAAAGCTAATCGGATGGGCATGGGCGGTGGTTTTTATGATCGCAGTCTAGCGTTTATGCACCGTTCAGGCCCAACACCGACCCTAATTGGCGTTGCACACGCCTGCCAACAGGTGGCTTCACTGCCTATTGAGCCCTGGGATATACCATTGCAAGCGGTGGTTAGTGACCAGGGTATTGTTCGCCGCTAATAAAACTATCCTAATAACATCTTCACTAATAAAAGCTTGTCTAATAAAAAGGGCCGATCTTGAAATAAGATCAGCCCATGTCATCTGCTACACACAGCTAATTAAATACTGACTATCACCTTGCGGGTTAATAGCGTGGCTACTGCTTGCGCGTGGAATTAACTCCCCGATAACGCCTGCGCATAACCGGTGGCAAGCACCCCCAACGCAAATACCACCATCAACGCCATTACCATGTCAGGCTTCTTCCGCCGCATTTTGCTTCTCCAACACCTTTAACAGTTGCCAAATATGCTTAAATTCGCCCTTCATCGCTTGATCTAAGAGGGATGACGAATTTCATCAATTTCGGGCACGACTATAGGGCTTTAAGGGCATCAATGACAACTGCTTAACCAACATTTTTTAACCTCATTTTAAACGCTACCGTAACTAAATGTTGCTAGCAGCGCTAGCGTTTAAGGTTAGCAACCACTTACAAACATGGTTGTATGTCTAAGCCATAAATAACCGATAGGCTGGGTTGTCACTCTCGTTCCAATAGCGGTAGCCAATAGCATCCAGGTACTCGGTCACATGAGTACGGTCTTCATTGGGTACCTGCATACCCACCAGAACACGGCCATAGGCAGCGCCATGATTGCGATAGTGAAACAGCGAGATATTCCAATCATGAGGCAGTTGCGTTAAGAAATTCATCAGTGCACCCGGGCGCTCTGGGAACTCAAAGCGATACACTTCCTCCTCAAAGCGCTCGCTAGGGCGCCCGCCGCTGAGGTGGCGAATATGCAGCTTCGCCAGCTCGTTATCCGTTAGGTCTTCCACCTGATAACCACCTTCACGCAACTTGTCGATGACGGCTTGGCGATCTTCACCACCTGGCTTAACCTGGATGCCAACGTAAATATGCGCTTCGTTGCTGTCGGCATAGCGGTAACTGAACTCAGTCACCATGCGTTTACCTAGCGTGCGGCAGAATTTTTTAAAGCTGCCCGGCTTTTCAGCAATAGTAACGGCAAGAATCGCTTCACGCTGTTCGCCAAGCTCCGTACGTTCGGCAATATGCTGCAGGCGATCAAAATTGGTATTGGCGCCGGAGTTAATGCATAACAGCGTCTGGCCTTCGGCTCCGGTTTGCTGAATATATTTCTTCAGCCCCGCCAGTGATAATGCGCCGGAGGTTTCCGCCACCGCGCGGGTATCTTCAAAAATATCCTTTACCGCAGCACACATTTCATCGGTATTAACGGTAATCACACCGTCGATTAAATCCTTCACCAGCGAAAATGGCACCTCGCCAATTTGTGCCACGGCGACGCCTTCTGCAAATACGCCCACTTGATCAAGCACCACCCGCTCTCCCGCCTCAAGCGCGGCTTTAAGGCAGGCGCTGTCTTCGGCTTCGACACCAATAATTTTGATATCCGGACGCAGATATTTCACATACGCCGCCACGCCTGCAATCAAGCCACCCCCGCCTACCGGTATGAAAATGGCGTCCAAGCGACCTGCGTGCTGGCGCAGAATCTCAACACCAATGGTGCCTTGGCCAGCCACCACATCAATATCATCAAACGGCGGGATATAGGTGTAGCCATGCTCCTTGATTAGCTCTTGCGCATGCTCTGCCGCCGCGGCGAAAGCGTCACCTTTAAGAATCACCTTGGCGCCCCGAGCGCGAACGGCCTGCACTTTGATGTCTGGCGTGATACGCGGCATAACAATGACCGCCTTGACGCCCATCAGCTTTGCAGCCATGGCAAGCCCTTGGGCGTGGTTACCCGCGGAGGCGGCAATCACACCTTTGTCTTTTTGCGCTTGGGTAAGCTGGGCCATTTTGTTATAGGCACCGCGAATCTTGAACGAAAATACCGGTTGTAAATCTTCACGCTTAATCAAAATCTGGTTGTTGAAGCGACGCGACAAAAAGGGTGCTGGGGAAATCGGGGTCTCACAAGCGGCTTCGTAAACGCGGGCTTGGAGAATCTTTTTGACGGTTGCTTCTAGCATGCGGGTATCCCAAGGAAAGAACGTGAGCGGAAAAGCGTTTATTGGTAGCAGATTACGACTAGCGGCGTCTAGCCGCGTTTCCATCGGCAGGCAACGTTTAGATCGTTATACTAGCGCGATTCCTCCTCTCCTGACTGATAAGGCTTGTTATGAACCAAGATCAATTAAAGGCCGCCGTGGCGGATGCCGCCATCAAAGAGATTGAACCCCAGCTAGACAAAAAAACCATTCTCGGCATTGGCACCGGCTCAACGGCCAATCTGTTTATTGACCGATTAGGCCCGCTGAGGGATCGATTTAAAGGCGCGGTAGCCAGCTCAGACGCTAGCGCCGAACGCCTTGAGAAGCTTGGCATTGAGGTTTTTGAACTCAACAGCGTTGGGACAGTACCTTTTTATATCGACGGTGCAGACGAAGTAAACGCCAACTTACATATGATAAAAGGCGGTGGTGCGGCGCTTACTAGAGAAAAAATAGTGGCTGCTT
Organism: Halomonas sp. NPDC076908; assembly: GCF_050269715.1. NCBI lineage: Bacteria > Pseudomonadati > Pseudomonadota > Gammaproteobacteria > Oceanospirillales > Halomonadaceae > Halomonas > Halomonas sp. NPDC076908. The sequence goes on from NZ_JBNNIW010000030.1 coordinate 19,224, forward strand.
GTGCCAAGCGCTTTATCTGTATTGCTGATGGCTCTAAGTACGTATCTCAGTTGGGTAACTTTCCGCTGCCAGTAGAAGTCATCCCCATGGCGCGCTCTTATGTCGCCCGTGAGCTTGTGGCGCTAGGCGCTGAACCGGTTTACCGCCAAGGGGTGGTAACCGACAACGGCAACCAGATTATCGACTGCTTTAATTTTATGATCGAAGATCCCGTCGCCATGGAAGCGCGCATTAACGCCATTGTGGGCGTGGTGACTAACGGACTGTTTGCCGCCCGGGGCGCCGACGTTCTGCTGCTTGGCAAAGCGGAAGGCGTAGAACGCATAACCCGCAAATAATGTGGCTACATTAACGGCTCAATAACTGCCCTAAGCCCACAAAGGTTCGCGCTAACGCGCCTTTGTGGGAATCCACCGCTTCGCGACCTGCTTCGCCTACTTGGTGCGCAAGCGCCGGGTCGGCAAGGTAGCCCGCTAGAGCCTTCGCCAACACTTCGGGGCTTTCGACCAAGGTTAGCGCACCAACGCTTTGCAGCGGCTCAGCCACGTCGGCAAAATTATCAATATAAGGCCCACTGAGTACTGGCCGACCCAGTGCCGCTGGCTCAAGTATATTGTGGCCGCCCAGCGGCACTAGACTGCCCCCTACAAAGGCCACACTGCCTGCTGCATACAACGTGCCCAACTCACCTAACGTATCCCCCAGGTAGACCTGTGTTTGTGCCGTCACAGGCTGCTGTTGGCTGCGGCGGCTAAATTGCCAATCTTTTGTTTCGCAAAGCTTAGCCACCTCATCAAACCGCTGGGGGTGGCGGGGTACCAGCACTAGCAGCGCGTTAGGGTAATGTTTAAGCAGTTGGCGATGCGCATTAAGCAATAGCGCTTCTTCACCTTCACGCGTGGAGCCTGCCACCCACACCGGACGGGAACCCCACTGGAGATGTAAGTGTTCACCCTCTTTAAGGGCCTTATGTTGACTGGGCATTTCAAATTTTAACGAGCCCACAACCGTTGTTTTAGCAGCCGAGCAACCAAGTACATTAAAGCGCTCGGCATCTTCTAACGACTTAGCTCCCAGCCAATTAACATTCGCTAAGGTGCTAGCCATTAAGGGGCGCAATGTTTGGTAACGCTTAAAGGCGCGAGGCGATAAACGCCCATTGACGACAGCCACGGGCACCTGTTGCTGATAGCAGGCGTGGAGTAGATTGGGCCACAGCTCGGTTTCGAACATGATGGCAAGGTCAGGTTGAACAGTGCGTACAAAGCGCTTGGCAGCACCAGGAAAGTCCAGCGGTAAAAAGCGGTGGGCAAGCCTTGCCTGAAAGGTGGCACTCTGCTCGCCAATTAATGTATGGGCCTGCGCGGCTCCTGTGGCGGTCATGGTAGTCAGTAGCAGGCTATGGGTGGGGTAGCGGTCTAACAGCCCTTCTATTAGCGGTCGAGCGGCGCGTAGCTCACCTACCGAGGCACAGTGCAGCCATATGCGCGGCGCGGAAGGTAGCGTACCAAGGCGCATTCCAAGCCGCTGCAGGCGTGAGTAAGTAAGTACTTGCTCACGCCAAATCCTCCAGGCTATCAGTGGTGATAGCGCATAGAGCGCCGCTGAATAGACAAACCTTGGCCAACCAGAAACAGCCATTAACGCTCGCGATCTAAAATGGAGTTAATCATCGCGGAGGTCGAGACGCCATCTTCAAAGCCCAACACTTTAACCTCGCCGCCATTAGCCATCACCGCCGCTCCACCGGCAATATCCTCCGGGCGGTAGTCGCCCCCTTTGACCAGAATATCGGGCAGCACAGCCTCAATTAATGCTTGAGGAGTATCCTCACTAAACGGCACTACCCAATCTACGGCGCCTAGCCCGGCCAGTACCTGCATACGTCGACTGAGCGGATTAATCGGACGCTTAGGCCCTTTTAGGCGGCCAATGGAAGCGTCATCGTTAACCGCAACCACTAAGCGGTCGCCCAAGCGCTTGGCTTGCTCTAAGTAGGCAACATGTCCCGCATGCAGAATATCGAAGCAGCCGTTGGTCATGACCACTTGCTCACCACGCAGTTGAGCCGCACGTACTGCTTCAACCAGCACCGTAGGCTCAATCACGCCAAATTCGGCCAATTTATCGCCATGCAGGGCGGTATACAGCTCTGCAATCGACAGTGTGGCCGTGCCCGGCTTGGCGACAACTAGCCCTGCCCCCAGGTTTGCCAACATCATCGCTTCAGGAAACTCGTGACCCGCCGCCAACGCCAATCCCATCAAGCCGATGACAGTATCGCCAGCCCCAGTCACATCGAAGACTTCCTGGGCACGAGTAGGTAAATGCAGCGGTGATTGACCTTCACGGATCAGCGTCATGCCTTTTTCACTGCGCGTAATCAGTAGTGCTTCCAGCTCAAGCTCGGCACGCAGCGCTTCGCCCCGGCGGGATAGTTCAGCATCGGTGGCACAATGCCCAACCACCGCTTCAAACTCGACAAGATTGGGAGTAATTAAACTTGCCCCGCGATATTTGCTGAAATCCTGCCCTTTGGGGTCAATCAGTACACGCTTGCCATGCGCACGCGCGTTGGCTATTAGGTTTTCTACTTGGTTCAGCGTGCCTTTACCGTAGTCAGAAAGAATGACCACATCGCACTGAGGCAGCGCCTGTTCTACCTGGGCTAACAGCGCCGTTGTATCAACGCTGTCCAAGCGCTGCTCGAAATCCAAACGCAGCAGCTGCTGATTGCGACTCATCACACGGAGCTTCGTGATCGTTGGGATATCGGCACTTCGCTGAAAGTAAGTGCTTACCCCTGAAGCTGCCAAGCTGGCTTCAAGTAGATTAGCGTTATCATCCTCCCCCACTACGCCTGCCAGCACTGCATGGCCGCCCAAGGAGGTAATATTCAACGCCACATTCGCCGCCCCACCTGGTCGGTCTTCGGCATCTTCCACGCGCACCACCGGCACGGGTGCCTCTGGCGAAATACGTGAGGTTCCACCATGCCAATAGCGGTCTAGCATCACATCCCCCACCACAAGTACGCGGGCATGTTCTAAAGCGGTTAAATCAATTTTCATGGGGGCTTCCTGCGCTGGTGGTTAGTGCGGTGTGTGCCAACAGTGCATCCAGCTTAGCAATAACATCGTCTGCTTTAATGAGCATCATGGCATCAGGATGGCGCACTCGCTGCCCCCAGTTAACGTCTTCAACCGACTTATGCAGATAAGTGCGGACAGCTTCTGGATAAGCGTTAACCGCAAACTCTCGCCAACAATAGGGGGCGGCTCGCTGTGGGTTAGTAGAGGCATAGAGACCCAGTGCGGGGGTACCCATGGCATTAGCCATATGAATAGGCCCCGTATCAGGCGCGATAACGACGCGCGCTTGATCAATCAGCGCCAGCACGCCTTTCAAGGATGTGCCACCAATGGCGTTAGTGATGCTGCCTGACTGGCAAAGCGCCTCAATTTGGTCGCCAATTTCACGCTCTTGTGCGGTCCCACCACCCGTTAACACACTTTTAAGACCGTGCTGAACCCAAGCATGTTCAATAACGCTGGCGTAGCCCTCAACCGACCAGTTGCGAAAATTACGCAGCCGCACGTTGCTGCAGGGGTTAATAACAAGGTACGGCGACTCCCCGCTGATCACCCGCGCTTCATTTCGTGCCGTCTCTGTTACGGGTAAATTCCACTCTAAGCGATCATCTTTTACCCCCAGCACTCGTGCAAAATCCATGAAAGATTCAAGCACATGGGCATTCGAGTGCGGTGCTATCTGATGCTGGGTGAACCAATGTTGGGCGTCTTTGGCGCGCGCTTTGTCGTAACCTACCCGCACGTTTGCTTTTAAACCGAGCGACAGTAAGCTTGCGCGAATTGCCTGCTGCATATGCAGCAACACATCAAAACGTGTACCGGCAAGCTGGCGCCACAGCGCACGCATACCCGCAATCCCGGTGGACTTGTCGTAAACAACAAACTCGACCCCGGAAAGCCCGGCCAGTAGACTGTGCTCCCCCTTACCGATAATCCAGGTAATGCGCGCGTCGGGCCATTGGCGCTGCAACGCCCGCACCGTGGGCACGAGATTGCACACATCTCCTAAGGCGGAGAGGCGCAAAATGGCAATGTGGTTGGGCTGAACAGGCAGAGAGGGCTTCATGCGCTTAGCGGCACTCCGGCAGAGAAATAGTCTGATTTTACATGATGCAGACAGTTTATGTGACGCGCCCGGCACACACCAAATTCATCCTGACCTATTCACTGCCGATTATTGGCGTGAGCGTGGCTTAATTGTAGGTGAAGCCCCTGGCCGAGGTAGCAGCCTTTTTTTACAGGCAACGCCTACCGAGCAGTGGGTGCTAAGGCCCTATCGTCGTGGCGGCCTAATCGCGAAAATGAGTGAAAAACGCTACGTATGGACGGGGGTTGAGCGTACCCGGGCATTCCGTGAATTGCGCTTAACCGCCACGCTTTTTGAGCAGGGGTTACCCGTGCCCAAACCGGTTGCCTGCCGTGTGGTACGTTTCGGGCTGACCTACGAAGCCGCACTAATAACGGTTAGAGTCCCTGGCGCCACAGCACTGGCTGAACGGGTGGTTAACCACGCTGCAGATGATGCGTTATTGCAACGAGTAGGCGCAATGATTAAACGTTTCCATGATGCAGGCTTAGATCATGTTGACCTGAATGCGCGTAATATTTTAATCGCCCCCAGTGGTGAGCCCTGGCTAATCGATCTAGATCGTTGTCGGCTGCGTCAACCCGGCAACAAGTGGCAGAATAAAAATTTAGCTCGCCTAGAGCGATCACTGATTAAATTCAAGTCACAAGATCAATATCTCTCAATACTGCGGGGCTATACTCATTAGTATATCCCGTTAACATTGCTGCATATAGTCAATGGTTATCTATAACGGCTATGGCTTTTTTCATCACCTTATCAACAGTGATTGTAGTGACGCCTGTGGGGGAAGCTAAATAGGCGCTATTTTCCCTTTTCAGAAACCACTCAGGAAGAAATTCTTTAAATATAACAACCTGATTAACCCCTAAAACATGTGCAACGTGAGAAGGTCCACAATCGTTACTGATAAATACTTTACAGCTAGCAACTAAACTAAACAAAAGCTTTAAATCAGGGCTATGAAATACTTTAAATCCTTTACTTTCAAGAAACTCCTGCTCTTTTATCTCCTGTGGCCCTGTGATAAAACAGACCTTAGTCTCCCCGTTTTCGACAAACTGATTCGCTAATGATATGTATTTTTCGAGAGGCCATTTTTTTTCTTCTCCACCGGCGCCAGGCACTAATAAAATACTATCCTCAACATCATCATGAATGACGTTCTCTTTTAGATAGGGCACGGCTGACAAGGAGCTGTTTTCATTCAGCAACTTCAAGAAAAGGCTAGCTCTATAAATAGCGAGATCCAGGGTAGCACTCTCATTATAGAGCGCGCCCATCTTTCTAAACCCAATGCGGCGTGGAATCTTTAAAAGCAGCATTTGCATAGCGACGCCAATGCTTGAGGGCCTTAAATTAAAGCCAACATCAAACCTGTATTTCTTAAGCGATAAAAGCTGCTCTTTTCCTTCGACGACTTCCAAGGTATCTAAAAAACCAGCATCAGCTAAAAGCTTGGCGCTATTATTTTTTGACACGCCGACTAACGTAGCATTGGGATGCTGCTGCCGGAGCATCACTAGAAAAGGTATATGAACCAGTTGGGCGCCGAAGTAGGGCCTATTGTGCAAGAAAACGACAATGCATTGATTTTCTAACGACATGTTTGTTTTTCAACCATATCAACATAAAGAGCCATATATCTATTAGCCATCATATCTTTACTATAAAAACTGAGTGAGGATCGTGCCTGATTAACAACACTAGCCCTCAAACTAACATTATCCTTCAGCTCTAAAATCCAGTGTTCTATCTCACTGTCGCTATCAACAGCTATAAGAAAGCCGTTTTCACCATGTTTTATAATATCCGGAATACCGCCTACATTACTTGCTATGATAGGTACACCAGCCTGCATTACATCTAATAAAACAGAGCCTAGTCCTTCATTTCTTGAAGGGAATGCAAAAATATCCAACCCTGGCAAATAGTCATTTATGTTGTCTTTAAACCCTGCCCATATAATATTGCTGATACTCGCACTCTCTTTTTTTAAAACCGCCTCATCTTCTCCCCGTCCGAAAAATACAAAAAGACACGTTGGGCACTTATGCTCTAGGCGCTTTGCCGCCTCGATGAGCACGCGCTGCCCCTTGTGGCGGTCTACAAGCGCCCCAACGTGGCCGACAATCGTTTTACCGGCATATTGCTTTCTAAATTCAGCGGCTATCTCTGGGTTTACCTGAGAACCAGAATAGGCGCTAGGTATAATAGGGATAGTAGAGGTGGTGAAGCTTTTGAGCTGCTCAGCAATAGCGTTTGAAATCGCCACACAGTAACAGGCATTCCGATAAAAAACCGTATTGCTCCATTTACGCTTAATCGGCGTATCAACTCGCCGGGTGATGATATAGGGCGTGCGATAAAGCCTTTGATGCAGCCATGCCCAGTGAACCGCCTTAGCTTCATGGGCGTGCACACTATCAGCAGTACCTGCCTTCCAGTGACCCTCTAGCTGATGCCTAGCGTTAATAAACACGACCCCAGGGGTGTCAGCTAGCTCCCTGCGTAGCGGCGATGAAGGTTGGCAGACCAACGTTTGTCGAGTGCCGCCACCAAGTCCTGCTATTGCTTGTATTAGCAGGACTGTTTGACGCTCCCCACCGCGAAAGCCTTTGGCCAGATTGACATGAATAATGTGCAAAAGCGCCTCACTGGGGATATTGTGGCTATAAAAGCCGATATACTAACATCCGATGCCCATTTTCTGACAGGACAGACATACATGCCCGCTGGTGTTAGCGTTGTTATCATTACCCGAAATGCGGCCTCAACGCTACGGCGTACCCTGGATGCCGTTCAATGCTTCAATGACGTTGTGGTTTATGATAACGGCTCAAGGGATGACACCACACGTATTGCCTCAAGTTATCCAAATGTCTCGCTTCATGAAGGTGAGTTTCTTGGTTTCGGCCCAACAAAGCGTTTTGCCGTCTCCTTAGCTAAACATGACTGGATATTATCGCTTGATGCAGATGAAGCGCCCTCCCAGCCTCTGATTGACTCGATCTCAACCTGGGTCCCTCACGCATCCGCCAACGACCTTGGGGAAATACGCCGCGAAAACTGGATGATGGGTCGTCCTGTACGCCACTCCGGGTGGGGCAACGACTGGCTCATTCGTCTGTTTAATCGCCGCAGCCATAACTTCAACGAAGCGATGGTTCACGAGTCGATAGCCCTCACCAGCGCTAGTCGCCCACAGCGCTTAACGGGCACGATCGAACATGCTGCTGTGACGGATTTATCGCAGTTTCTTGAAAAAGTTAATCGCTATTCAAGCCTACGGGCTGATTCCGGGAAGCTTAAGACTTATCCCGTTCCGGTCATTTTCCTAAAAGCGATATTCGCTTTTCTGCGTACTTATTTATTCCAGAACGGCTGGCTCGATGGCTGGAGAGGATTGGTAATTGCTGTATCAAATGCCAATGGTGTATTTTGGAAATATATGAAAAAACATTTAAATACTGACTGATAATTTGAAGCGTTTATTTCGCTTAAACACGTGCGATAATTTTCAATTTAGGCGTAAAGACAAATAATATATCGAAACAAAAAAACATTAATTGCTCTTAATACTGTTTTTTTGATAAAAAATATAGTTTGCAGTTAATGATAAGCCACACTCAAAAATTATTGACTGATTCGTTAAATGAAATAGGTTATATATGCATCCTCATGCTATTCAAAAAATAGCGATAATGATTATAGGTCTCTGCCTGGGTTATGCGGTCACCGTTCTGACGCGCCTGCCTTGGTGGACGCTATTTTTTGTTGCCTCGGTGTGGATTGGGCTGGGGCTTAAGCTACGCTGGGGCCAACCCCTTAACGCCCGATACCGTAAAGTGTGGCCTTGGTCGCTCGTACCGCTCAGCATCTGGGGCATCTACGTCTACTTGGCGGACAGTTTCGGAATTGTCGATCTCGGCGCGGTATTCTTCCATTTACAGGCAGGTATGGCCGACCATGGTGGTGCGGGCAAAATGTTTGTTGCCGTCCTTTACACCGTGGTCATGATCGGTGTGCTGGCATCGGTTACTTGGCTTTCACGACATGATCAACGCTGGCGGCTAGCCGAACGTTTTTTTGCACTTATTTTACTGGCGACCAATCCGCTGCTTTTTGGCCTTGGTCAGCGCAGTGCGGCGATTGTTACCGATGATGGAGCCTGGCTGGACCGGCGCTATATGGCGCCCCCTACAGACGAGCTCAAAGATGCCCCTAACTTATTAGTCATGTACTTAGAGAGTATTGAGCGTACCTACTCCCACGATCTGTTCGAAGATGCTTATGCAGACCTGGAAGCGCTTGGTGAACGAGGCGTCGTTTTTGAAGGCGTTCGCCAGATGGATAATACCGGATGGACCATGGCAGGCATGATTGCTAGCCAGTGCGGTGTACCATTAATGCCCGCGGGTTTGCTCCATGACAGCCAGTTTGAGCCGCTTTCTGCCGTCGTGCCTGGGGTAGATTGCCTGGGTGATATATTAGCCGCGCAAGGCTATCGGCTGAGCTACTTAGGCGGTGCCAGTACACAGTTTGCCGGTAAGGGACTTTTTTACCGCGGTCATCATTTCAATACCGTTAAAGGGCGTGAGGATCTAGAACCCCAACTAGACGACCCTGAATACGTGAACAGCTGGGGCCTGTATGACGATACGCTTTACGATATAACGGCAGCAGAAATACGCCGCTTAGACCGGGAGGATGATGGCCCCTGGGGAGTGGTAAATCTTTCTCTCGCTGGCCACGCACCAAGTGGTTTTCCCTCCCAAACGTGTTTAGATCGGCAGGGTGAGTTCGATGGTCAGGACATTCTCTACTCAGTGGAATGCTCTGCGTGGCTTGCCCGTGACTTGATTGAGCGTCTTGAGAGCGAGGGTCTGCTCGACAATACATTAGTGGTCGTGCTGAGTGATCATTTGACGATGCGCGTTTCGGTGTGGGACCAATTGACTGCATTAGACCGTGACAACACCCTTATTATGTTGGGCGAGGGCCTGACACCGCAGCGCATTCGCCGTGATGCCAGCATGCTGGATGTTTTCCCTACCTTATTGGATGCGCTGGGTTTTGACTTAGAAGAAAATCGTGCTGGACTTGGCGCGTCATTACTCAGCGACAAACCTACTCTGGTCGAGGTGCATGGCATCAATGTGCTCAATGAACGCTTAAGGGAAGAGACGGCCCTTCAGCACCGCTTGTGGGACGGAATCTCCCCACAACGTCGCGATGAAGAAGAGCACGTTCAAGAGCAGATTTATGAGACCCCGGCTGATCGGGCCAATGAAGTAGAGCTTATGCGCTAACGGTCACGTTTCGCGCTTAACATTCGCGCGAAGCGACTGATAAACCTGGTCAACGCTTAAATGATTGAGGCAGTTAGTGTGTCCCAGCGGACAGGTGCGTTGGAAACAGGGCGAGCACGACAGTGCCAAGTAGTGAATAACTGCATTATCAGTCAGCGGTGGCGTATAGGCGGGTGACGACGAGCCATATAAGGCATGGATGCGCACGCCGACGGCAGCGGCGACATGCATTAAACCGGAGTCATTAGTCACCACCTGGCGGCAATCTGCCAGCAGATCAACCGCATCGGCTAGCTGGGTTTTACCGCACAAGTTATGCGCATGTGACAGCCCTTGCACAATACGCTCGCCGTCTGCGTGATCTTTTGGCCCGCCTAACACCCGCACCTCAAAGCCATCGAGCACTAGCCGTTTTGCTAACCCGTGAAAATATTCGACTGGCCACTGCTTGGCAGGCCCATACTCGGCGCCAGGCATCAGCCCAATCGCAGGTCGCGATGACAGCGAGTGCGTTAAGCGCAAATTAACCAGATTATCGCGGTCAATTTGCAGCCGCGGCTTGGGCAGTTCGAAATTGCCGCTAGTGGCTTCTTTTAACGGCAAACCCAGCGACACAAAACGTTTTACCGTTTGATCAAGCACCTTCTTATCAAGCTTGCGGCGCTCTTTAAGTAGGCCGTAGCGGTGTTCCCCTAAAAAGCCAACACGCTCGGGAATACGCGCCATGAACGGCACTAGGGCCGCCTTCCAAGAGCGAGGCAGCACAATAGCGCGATCGAACCGCCCCCGCAGGCGGCTAGCGAGTTCACGGCGGCTAGCCAAGCCAAACTCGCCATGACCTACCGCCAGTGGCAACACTTCATCCACTTCAGGCATCCGCTCAAGAATAGGCTGTGACCATGCGGGCGCCACCACGCCTATGGTGGCGCCGGGCTGACGGGCTTTTAAGGTCATGAACAGACTCTGTGCCATAACCATATCGCCCACCCATGAAGGGCCAATCACCAGCAGCCGTGGGGCTGAGTTAGCCATTCAACCACTCCAAGTAAGCGCTAACCCCTTGCGCTACGGTTTTAAACTCAATGTCGCAGCCGCTTGCGCGTAGGTTACTAATGTCGGCACGGGTATAGCTTTGATAGCGCCCTTTTAGCTCTTCCGGGAAAGCAATGTAATCAATCTCACCTTTAGCGTAGAAATCGATCACCGCTTCGCCAATGGCTTTGAATGGCTCTGCGCGGCCAGTGCCCAGATTGAAAATTCCTGACTGATCAGGATGATCCAAAAACCAAAGATTCACATCCACCACATCGCCGACATACACAAAGTCGCGGCTCTGCATACCTGCTTCATAGCCGCCGTAGGCTCCAAACAACTTTAAGGTTTCGCCGTTACGGATTTGCAGATGGTTGTGATACGCCACACTAGCCATCTTGCCTTTGTGCTGCTCCCGCGGGCCGTAAACATTGAAATAGCGAAAACCAACGACTTGGGTGGTTAACTCGCTCCAACGCGAACGCACGTGCTGATCAAACAGTAGCTTCGAATACCCGTACACGTTTAACGGCTTTTCACACTCGGGCACTTCTTTAAACACTTCGCTGCCGCCATAAGTGGCCGCTGAAGAGGCGTATAAAAACGCAATACCCTGCTGCTCACAGTAATTCAGCAGTACCTTGGAGTACTCGAAGTTATTTTCCATCATATAGTGGCCGTCCCACTCGGTGGTATCCGAGCAGGCGCCTTCATGGAAAATGGCTTCAATCTTAGGCAGGTCAACGCTTTCGCCCCGCAGGGCAGCTTTTACCCTGGCAAGAAAATCATCTTTATCCAGATAATCCGCTAACGTGCAGTCGGCTAAGTTAACGAATTTAGTGCCATCGCGCAGGTCATCAACGACCATTACGTCATTTCGACCACGGACATTAAGCGCTTTGACGATGTTGGCGCCGATAAAACCGGCACCGCCTGTTACAACGATCATCTCGTTCTCCTTACCAAAAGCGGCTCAGTTGGCATACGTGCCTATAACCCATCTGCCTAGGATTGTATACTTGACGCCTAATGAATTCATGGCCAACGGTGCTTTCCGCGATGAGTGTCTCGACAAACCAATCGACACCCGATGTGTCGACCTTTCAGGGCTTGATCCTGGCTCTGCAACAGTACTGGGCAGAACAGGGCTGTGTCATCCTTCAGCCACTAGATATGGAAGTCGGTGCGGGCACCTTCCACCCGGCAACGTTTCTGCGGGCCATTGGCCCCGAAACCTGGAACGCTGCCTATGTACAGCCTTCCCGCCGTCCTACTGATGGCCGCTATGGCGAGAACCCAAACCGTCTTCAGCACTACTACCAGTTTCAGGTAGTGATGAAGCCATCACCGAGTAACCTGCAAGATCTTTATCTAGGCTCCCTTAAGCGCCTGGGTCTTGATCCGCTGGTTCACGATGTGCGCTTTGTTGAAGATAACTGGGAATCCCCCACCCTTGGCGCCTGGGGCCTGGGCTGGGAAATCTGGCTAAACGGTATGGAAGTTACCCAGTTTACCTATTTCCAGCAGGCCGGGGGCATTGAATGTTACCCCGTGACCGGCGAGCTGACCTACGGCCTTGAGCGCATCGCGATGTACTTGCAAAACGTCGATAGTGTTTATGACCTTATCTGGGCAATAGCGCCCGATGGCAGCAAGGTCACCTATGGCGACGTGTACCTGCAAAATGAACGTGAACAGTCGGCCTACAATTTCGAGCACGCCGATGTCGATCAGCTATTTAGCGCTTTCGATCATCAAGAGAAAGAGTGCGGAAAGCTGCTAGCAGCAAGCCTGCCACTGCCTGCCTATGAGCAGGTTCTCAAGGCATCTCACACGTTTAACTTGTTAGACGCCCGCCACGCTATTTCGGTCACCGAGCGGCAGCGCTTTATTCTCCGCGTTCGCACGATGGCCCGTGATGTCGCCACCGCCTACTTTGAGTCACGTAAGGCCGAAGGTTTCCCTATGGCGCCAGAAACACTTCGCCGTGAACTGTTACAAGAGCTACCTGCCGAACAGGGAGACGCATAAATGGCTGTTAATACGCTTTTATTAGAGCTTGGTGCTGAAGAGCTTCCGCCCACAGCCCTGGATGCACTATCCGATGCTTTCGCTGCTGGTATCCAAAAAGGGCTGCAAGAAACGGATGTTCCTTTTAGCAGCGTGACCGCTTTTGCAACACCACGTCGTTTAGCGGTACAGGTGGCAGAGCTTGCCGACAAACAGCCTGATCGTGAAGTGGAGCGCCGGGGACCAGCACTGGCTGCCGCTTTTAAAGATGGCGTTGCAACCAAGGCAGCGGAAGGTTTTGCCCGCTCCTGCGGTGTCAGCGTAGATGAGCTGATTCACCTGGAAACCGATAAAGGCACTTGGCTGGCGTTCCGTGAACAACAGCAAGGCGAATCCATTCAAGCGCTCCTGCCAGAGATCCTGCATAAGGCGGTTAGCACTCTGCCCGTGCCTAAAAATATGCGCTGGGGTGCTTCACGAGTGGAGTTCTCGCGGCCCGTTCATTGGCTTGTCGCACTCTACGGTAGCGAAGTAGTCGCTGCCGAAGCGCTGGGCTTACAGGCTAGCCGTACCACGTTTGGCCACCGCTTCCACGCTCCAGATGCCATCCAGCTAGCCCATGCCGATGAGTATGTTGAGAGTTTGGAAAACGCCTATGTATTGGTTGATCGCTTAAAGCGGCGTGAGCGTATTCGCGAGCAGGTGCTCTCAGAAGCCGAGGTCCAAGAAGCCACCGCGGTTATCGATGACGATTTATTAGTAGAAGTTAGCGGTCTGGTGGAATGGCCGGTCGCCCTCACGGGCAGTTTTGACGAGCGCTTCTTAGCGGTACCTGCAGAGTGCTTAATCTCGTCAATGAAGGCTAACCAGAAATATTTTCACCTGCTCGACGACGCTGGCAAGCTGAAACCGTTGTTTATCACCATTGCCAATATCGACAGTGCTGACCCTGAACAGGTGATTTCCGGTAACGAGAAAGTCATTCGCCCACGCCTGGCCGATGCGGCATTTTTCTATGAGACTGACCGTAAGCGCACCCTAGCCTCACGCGTTCCTCAGCTAGAAAGCGTCGTTTTTCAGCAGCAACTAGGCACCTTGGCCGATAAAGCCCGGCGCAGTACCGCTATTGCGACGTTTATCGCTCAACAGATCAACGGTGATGTCGCTCAGGCCCAGCGCGCTGTAGCGCTGGCCAAGTGCGATCTTGTCACCGAGATGGTGCTTGAATTCCCAGAGCTACAAGGGATTATGGGGCGCTACTATGCGGTGCAAGATGGGGAGCCGACAGAGGTTGCCCAGGCAATTGAAGAGCAGTACCTGCCACGCTTTGCTACCGACGTTATCCCGCAAACCTTAACCGGCCAAGCGCTGGCGTTAGCCGATCGCCTGGATACTCTGGTAGGTATTTTTGGCATTGGTCAGCGCCCCACTGGCGCAAAAGACCCCTTCGCTCTGCGTCGTGCTTCGATTGGTGTGCTCAACATTCTGGTGAAAGGCGAGCTTAATCTTGATCTGCGCAAGCTACTCACCGTTGCCGCTGAACAGCATCAAGACCTTCCTAAGGCCGACGGTTTAGTTGATGACGTAATGACCTACATGCTGGACCGCTTCCGCGCCTGGGGCCAGGATGAGGGCATTAGCGCCGAGATGTACCTCGCGGTACGCGCACGCCCCGTTACCAAGCCTCTCGATTTCGCACGACGCTTGCGGGCAGTTAAAGCATTTGCCCAGCGTGATGAAGCCGCGGCGCTGGCTTCAGCGAATAAGCGGGTATCGAATATTTTGGCGAAGCAAGCCCATGATGGAAACATCCAGGTCGATCAAGCGCTACTACAGGAAGAGGCTGAGCTAACGCTATTTAAGGCAATTACGGCCAGCCAACAAAAAGTTGAACCGCTATTTACTGAAGGCAATTATCAGCAGGCGCTGGACGCCTTAGCCACTTTGCGTGAGCCTGTCGATGCCTTCTTTGATCAAGTGATGGTAATGGTCGAAGACCCTGCTATTCAGCGTAATCGATTAGCGCTGCTAGCAAGTCTTCAAGCGCTGTTCCTTGGCATAGCCGATATTTCCTTGCTCCCTCAATAAACAATAATAGGTAGTCAAGAAACCGGCAGCTCATCGCTGCCGTTTTTTTTATTTCACCATTTTTTTTATAGCTGCCATCTTGGCAGCTACTCTTTGGGCCGTCGCGGGGCGACGTTAAAAATCGTTCCTGACGATTTTTTGATAGCTGCCATCCATGGCAGCTACCCAATGGGCCGTCGCTGCGCGACGTTAAAAATCGTTCCTGACGATTTTTTTGTTTCACGTGAAACATCAATGTAAAATTAATGAAACCTTTATTAAAATGGCTCCGTCTTAGGAAAAGGCGGTGATATATGCTTCCTCTAAGGAGTGGTTATGTACGATACCTTCCTTTTTGATACCCTCCACCGTCAGCAAGCGTCGATGGAACCCCATATCATCAATGGCCAAAAAGTGTGGCTAAAAAAAGCCGCTAAACGTAACTCTCGGTTTGCCTATTTACCACTCACTTTATTAGCCCGATGGTTGGGAATTGATGCGCTCAAGCCGGTGCCAAATTTAGGAGGGGAACATAGCATTGCTAAGGAGGCAGCGAGAATTAAAGCGCTTTCAGAGGCAGGAATAGCGGTTCCTCTTATATTAGCCGAGACATCTGAAGGTTTGCTACTTGCAGATGCAGGTAATCAGGACCAACCGTCTGAAACGCTGCTGCATAAATTACTTTCTGTACACAGCGCAGAGGAGATAGATCATTTCTTATTGATGGGTACTCAGGCGCTGAATGACGTTCACGCTCGGCAGTGCTATTTAAGTGAAGCTTTCGCGCGTAATATTCTGGTCAATAAAGAGGGTGTCGTCTTTATCGATTTTGAAACGGACCCAGGTGAGGTTCATGAGCTAACCAATTGTATGGTACGAGACTGGCACTGCTTTATATTTTCACTGTATGGCAAACTCAGTAAACGCCAGCTCCACCGAGAGCGCCTAGCACCTGCGCTGCTCAACGGCTTACGCCAAGCGCAGCCCGCCGTTCGAGAACGCTTTCTCTCCACATTACCGCGCCTTAAACGTTTAAAGCGATTCCCCTTTCAGCTGTTTGGCAGTGATGGCAAAAAAATTGCTATCACGCTTCAGGCGCTGTCAGTGTTGGATAATCAGTTACGCAAAAAATAGAGCCATTGAATGCCCCCCATTTCAAATTCCCATGAAGCAGCGCTGGCCCCAGATAAACTCGTCATACTAGATCGTGATGGTGTCATCAATCACGACTCAGACGCTTACATTAAATCGTTAGAAGAGTGGATACCCTACCCTGCCGCTATCAGCGCCATCGCGAGGCTAACCCACTCAGGTTATACCGTCGCAGTTGCGACTAACCAATCAGGTATTAGCCGGGGCTATTATGATGTGGCAACCCTTAACACCATGCATGAGCGCTTAGTCGCGCTTGTTGAAGCGCAGGGCGGACATATTGCCCATATTGCTTACTGCCCCCATGGACCGGAAGATCATTGTGATTGCCGTAAACCACTGCCAGGGCTACTGCTAGAAATTAAGCAACAGTTGGGCATCAATACCCTGGAAGGCAGCTGGATGGTGGGCGACAGTTTACGCGACCTTCAGGCGGGCGAAGCGATGGGCTGCAGTACAGTACTCGTCAGGACGGGGAAAGGTGCGAAAACTGAGATGAAAAGCATTGGCCTTGAAAAGTCACGTATTTTTAATGATTTGGCGGAATTCACTGATTGGTTATGCAGCAGGTGATTAATTAGCTGTTTCGTATAGCTACTGTTTCGTATAGCTACTGTTTCGTGTAGCTGCTACAGGTAACGAATAACCGTTTTAAAATAAAAGAAGCGCCGCTATCTTAGCCCTAGCGGCGCTTCTTTTTACTGAAAGTTTTTTAAAGAAATTAATGCTTAATCGAAGAGTGTTTCACGTGAAACACTCTTAAAACATTAGATTCTTAAACGTCCAGATTAGCTACCAGAGCATTGGTCTCAATGAACTCGCGACGAGGCTCAACATCATCCCCCATCAGCGTGTTAAACATCATATCCGCACCCACTGCATCTTCGATGGTAACTCTCAGCATGCGCCGTGTTTCAGGATCCATCGTAGTATCCCATAGCTGGTCTGGGTTCATTTCGCCTAGACCCTTATAACGCTGGAAGGATAGACCACGCTGGCCTTCCTGCATTAGCCATACCAACACTTCTGAAAAATGCTCCACAGGCTTTTGACGTTCTCCACGGGCGATGTAGGCGCCCTCTTCCAGGAAGCCATTTAAGGTTTCACCTAATTCAGCGATTCCCCGATAGTCAGTGCTTTCAAAGAAGTCGAGACCCCATACATATTCAGTCGTCACGCCATGGGCGATTAATGACACCGTGGGTAAGAATAAAGCCCGCTCAGTATCTTCCTGAAGATGGAAGTGGTAGCGCGGCCCACCTTCATACGCCACCATGTCGTCCATGGTCTTCTGCAGCTCATCAATCCAGTTCTGCATGGTGACGCGATCTTTAAGACTCGCCTCTCCTTTTAATGCAGAGGTATGGATAATTTGCTTAAGTACTTCATTAGGATAAACTCGCGACAAGCGATCAATACGTTTCATCACATTGCGGTACTGATTTACCAACGCTTCCAGCGGAGCCCCTGAAATACCGGGCGCATTCGCATTAACATGCAGGCCTGCGCCATCAAGAGCCGTGGTGGTTAAGTAATCAACCATTGCCTGCTCATCTTTAAGATAGAGCTCTTGCTTACCACGCTTGATTTTATAAAGCGGGGGCTGGGCGATAAAGATATGCCCACGCTCAATAAGCTCCGGCATTTGGCGGAAGAAGAACGTTAATAGCAGAGTGCGAATATGCGAACCATCCACGTCCGCATCCGTCATGATAATAACGGAGTGGTAGCGAAGCTTATCGGGATTGAACTCTTCGCGGCCAATGCCACAGCCCAGCGCGGTAATCAACGTACCTACTTCAGCTGAAGAAAGCATCTTATCGAAGCGTGCCTTCTCAACGTTCAAAATTTTACCTTTGAGTGGCAAAATAGCCTGAGTGCGGCGATCGCGCCCCTGCTTGGCGCTACCACCGGCTGAATCACCCTCTACCAAGTAAAGCTCAGAACGGCTAGGGTCTTTTTCTTGGCAATCGGCTAATTTTCCGGGTAAACCGGCAATATCTAATGCACCTTTACGGCGTGTCATATCGCGGGCTTTACGGGCCGCTTCACGAGCCCGGGCAGCATCAAGCATCTTATTAACGATAGCTTTGGCTTCATTCGGTTTTTCAATGAGATATTCTGAAAACAGACGACTCATTTCCTGCTCAACTGCCGTTTTCACTTCACTAGAAACAAGCTTGTCTTTAGTTTGTGATGAGAACTTTGGATCAGGCACTTTTACAGAAATAATTGCAGTCAAGCCTTCACGGGCATCATCACCCGTCGTATTAACCTTGGCTTTTTTAAGCAGATTTTCCGCTTCAATATAGTTGTTCAACGTACGAGTAAGACCCGCTCGGAAGCCCGCTAAGTGCGCACCACCATCCCGTTGAGGAATATTATTGGTATAGCAGAAAATGTTTTCCGTGAAGGCCTCGCTCCACTGCATGGCCACTTCAACTTCAACGCCATCATCTCGCTCAGCATTAAAGTGGAAAACCGGGTTAATCACGCTTTTATTGGTGTTCAGGTGATCAACAAAAGCTTTTAAACCGCCCTCGTAATGGAACAGCTCCTCTTTACCGCTACGCTCATCCAGCAGGCGAATGGCTACGCCAGAGTTCAAAAAGGAGAGTTCGCGTAAACGCTTCGCTAGAATATCGAAATGAAATTCAATATTCCCAAAGGTTTCAGGAGAGGGGCGGAAATGTACCTTGGTTCCACTCTTTTCTGTTTTACCCACTACACTGAGCGGCGCTTGAGGCACACCGTGGCGATACATTTGTTCAAACACTTCACCCTGGCGCCAGATGGTTAAGCGTAACTCTGCCGAGAGGGCGTTAACAACGGAAACACCAACGCCGTGTAGGCCGCCGGAAACCTTATAAGAGTTGTCATCAAATTTACCGCCCGCGTGTAGTACGGTCATGATGACTTCAGCTGCTGAAACACCTTCGCCTTCGTGCAGTTCAGTAGGGACGCCACGACCGTTATCACTAACAGTCACCGACTCATCCGGGTGAATGACAACACGAATTTCGCTGCAGTGCCCTGCCAAGGCCTCGTCGATGGAATTATCCACCAACTCGAAGACCATGTGGTGCAGCCCGGTACCGTCGTCGGTGTCACCAATATACATACCTGGACGCTTACGTACCGCGTCCAATCCCTTGAGCACCTTGATGCTTGATGAATCGTAAGCCTGCTCGCTCATTGACCACTCCGTCGTGAAGTCTGTCTCGTTCCGTATCGCCTACCTTTGCATTAGCTGCCACTCTGACTGGCTTGCACTAACTGACCTGCACTAATTGACTTAGCCCCTGATCACTATGTTTCACGTGAAACATTTTTACAGAGGTATTAGTGCGCCAAGTGCTACTTAATGCAGAAGATTCGACGCTGGTAATAAATGCTTGGCACTGCATATCTTCAAGCAATTGGCAAAACTGGTGACGATTTTGCTCGTCAAGTTCTGCAGGTAAATCGTCGATAAGATAAATACAGTGACGCTGTGCTGTTCTTTCCAGAAACCGCCCCTGGGCAAGCTTCAAAGCGCTGACCACTAATTTTTGCTGGCCTCTGGAAAGCACTTCTACAGCAGGCTGCTTATTGACTCTTATGCGTAAATCGGCGCGCTGCGGCCCTTGCTGAGTAAACCCCATCTGCTGGTCCGTCGCACGACTATCGTGTAGCACGGACGACAATGAGCGCTGTTTATCCCAGCCACGAGCATAGTGCAAAGAGAGTTCTGATGAAGGCAGCAGCACCTTCAATGTTTCCTCAAATACAGGGAGAAACTCACTAAACCACGCGCGTCGCAATGTATCCATTTGCTCGCCCCAACTAGCAAGCTCTTGCTCCCACACTGCCATTTCCTGAGGTTGTATTCTACCACGCCTAAGAAGCGCATTCCGATGTTTCAACGCGCGTCGGGTTCGCTTCCATATTCCCAAAAAGTCATGTTTCACGTGAAACACTCCCCAATCGAGAAATTCACGGCGCCCTGCTGGCGAACCTTCAAGCAATCGAAAGGCGTCAGGGTTAATCAACTGTAATGGCATCGCTTCGACGAGCTGTGCCAACCGAGTATTTTTATCACCTTTAAGACGCAGCTCTAGCTCTCTCTGGGCGCGTAGGCGACGGACCCCAAGGGTAACCTCCGGCTCGCCCGCCAATCGCCCATATAGGGTCATATAGGGCTGGTCGGATTGAATCGCATTCTTCAATTGTCGGGTACGAAACGAACGCCCCATACCAAGAATATGTATTCCTTCCAATAGACTAGTTTTACCACTGCTATTCGAGCCGCTAATAATATTAATACGTGAGGATGGGGACATCTCAATCGGCTGTAAATTGCGCAGCCCATTAAAATTAAGCAGTGTCAGGCTCATGGCATCATCACCACTTAAAGATCATCGAAAAAAGAAGGCACTGAACCCAACGAGGAAGCGGCGCTTCTGAGATCAGAAGCGCCGCTAAAAAATTAGCTTGCCTATAGTGCAAACGTAAGCCGCTTACAAGCGCATCGGCATGACAACATACAGAGCGTCGCCACCACCTGGCTCTTCAAGCAGTGCGCTGCTATTCGGATCAGCTAGGGTAATTTGCACCCGCTCCTCATTTAACACCGTCAATACATCTACAAGGTAGCCAACATTAAAACCAACCTCCATCGCCCCACCGTTATACTCAATGGCGATGTTCTCCTCAGCTTCTTCCTGCTCCGGGTTATTTGCCATTACCTTTAAGTTATTTTCCTCAAGATAGAGGCGTACACCGCGGTATTTTTCATTAGACAAGATCGCCGTGCGAGAAAGTACTTGGCGCAGCTCTGCACGCTCAGCAATCAACACTTTATCGCCGTTGCGCGGCACTACACGTTCATAATCAGGAAATTTGCCGTCAATTAGCTTTGAGGTAAAGGTGAAGTCGCCGGTATGCGCGCGTACATGGCTTGAACCCAGCGTGAGGCTCACCGGTTCATCGCTATCATCTAGCAAGCGTGAAAGCTCTAAAATGCCTTTACGCGGTACGATCAGCTTTTGAGACTGGCTAACGGAAACCTCAACCGGACGCGAACACATGGCTAAACGGTGGCCATCAGTTGCTACCGTACGCAGCAAATTGCTTTGAATTTCCAGCAGCATGCCATTGAGGTAATAACGTACATCCTGCTGGGCCATAGCAAATGAAGTGGCTTCAATCAGGTGCTTTAAGGTGCCACGGGGCACGCTAATTTCCTGACTACCGTCCGCATCTTCGATATTGGGAAATTCAGCAACTGGCAGTGTCGACAGTGTAAAACGCGAGCGGCCACTACGCAGTACGGCGCGTCCCTCTTCAACAGCTAGTTGAATATCTGACTGATCAGGCAGCGATTTACAAATATCCATCAGCTTACGAGCAGGAACGGTAGCTGACCCTTCCTGATCAACTTGGCTAGCCACAGTACGACCAATAAGCTCCACCTCTAAATCCGTGCCGGTGAGCGACACTTGGTCACCCTCTACTTGAATCAACACGTTAGAAAGTACTGGAAGCGTTTGACGCCTTTCAACAACGCCTGCGACCAGCGTCAGCGGACGTAGCAGCGCCTCTCGGGAAATCGAAAATTTCATCAATACTCCGGTTCTATATCCTGAAAGACCTGCCTGTGACAGGCCCGTCCTATGGGATGATTAACTGGTCAAAAGGCGCAGCAAATTCTTATAGTCTTCGCGAATATCAGCGCTCTCTTCCTGTAAGGATTTAACCTTGCGACAGGCATGCAACACCGTTGTGTGGTCGCGACCGCCAAACGCATCCCCAATCTCCGGCAAACTGTGATTGGTGAGCTCTTTAGCGAGCGCCATTGCCACTTGGCGTGGGCGTGCAACGGAACGCGAACGACGCTTGGATAGTAAATCCGCTACTTTTATCTTGTAGTACTCGGCTACCGTGCGCTGGATATTATCTACCCCTACCTGCTTATCTTGAAGGGCCAACAGGTCTTTAAGCGACTCACGAATAAAATCTTGGGTAATCGTTTTACCCATAAAGTGCGAATCAGCGATGACTTTTTTCAATGCTCCTTCCAATTCGCGCACGTTAGAACGAATCTTCTGAGCAATAAAGAAAGCCGCATCGTGGGGCAAATCGACCTTAGCTTGGTCGGCCTTTTTCATCAAGATGGCCACGCGGGTTTCAAGCTCCGGCGGTTCAATCGCTACCGTAAGGCCCCAACCAAAACGCGATTTAAGACGCTCTTCAACACCGCTAATCTCTTTAGGATAGCGATCAGAGGTCAGGATCATCTGCTGACCACCTTCTAAAAGCGCATTGAAGGTATGAAAAAACTCTTCTTGAGAACGCTCTTTTCCGGCAAAAAACTGAATATCATCAATAAGTAACGCATCGACGCTGCGATAAAAGCGCTTGAAATCGTTAATCGCATTGAGCTGCAACGCCTTCACCATGTCGGCAACAAAGCGTTCTGAATGTAAATAAACGACCCGGGCGTTTTCACGCCGTGTTGCTAACGCATTTCCCACCGCATGCATTAAGTGGGTTTTACCAAGCCCCACGCCGCCGTATAAAAACAAGGGGTTATAAGCTCCCCCTGGGTTTTCTGATACTTGCCGTGATGCCGCACGCGCTAATTGGTTAGATTTACCTTCTACAAACGTATCAAAGGTAAAATTTGGATTCAGTCCACTGCCGTGCTTAAGGCTGCCTTCTACCTGTACTTGGCGTTCGTTACCACGCCTAGGGGCTTCTTCACGCATCTTATCAATTTCGCGCTCATCAGCAATATCGCCACGTTGCGACGTATGGACTGCAGGCGCTGAAGGCCGCGTAGGAGAAGCAGAGACAGGATGACCTAAATCACGGTGCTGCGGCGCCTGTGCTGCTGGGCGGCGGCTACCTACCGTCAAGCTGACCTTAGGCGGTTTAGCTGGCGCGAGTTCACGCATCAGCTCACTAATCCGCTTGGCATACTTATCACTCACCCAATCGCGCACAAAGCGATTCGGCGCTAATAAGCGCAGCTCGTTGGACTCTCCTTCCTCTGCCTGCAGTGGGCGTATCCAGGTGTTGAACTGCTGAGAATTCAGCTCATCCTGCAGGTTGTCCAGGCACTGTTGCCAAAGCGTGAGTGACACTCATCTCACCATCGGTTGAAAACGGCCGACCATTGTAGCGCTCAAAGCGCTGGTTATCCACATGGGTTTATCCTTCAATATCCGCCTGTGGACAACTTAGAGTAAGCCCACGGGACAAGCCTGTGGAGGAGCGGGGATAAATTCTAAAAAGGGTACTTACACTGACGTTAATCACATCAAACCAACAGCTTATAGCCTGCTTATGCGCGACTTACACACAGTTTTTTTATATCTATAAGCTATTAATAAAAAACAACTTAAAGTACTTATCCACAAATAGTATCCCCACTATTAATAACAACAGGTTTAGAACTACTAACTAGTAATAGTAGTAGTCCTGTTAAATCTGCATTCAGGTCTTTTAAACAAATGTGCATTGCGGCTTTGAAGCTTTTTGTGCAAGGAAAAATTGCACCGAGCGGAGGAAGTCTCTACAATTTCCGGTCTTGAATTGAATCTCCCCGGCTAGTTCTCCACTGGACCGGGCTTTTTGGAATTCACTTTCCGTCCTAAACCACGTGGGAATAACGAGTTATGAAACGCACTTTTCAACCTAGCGTTCTCAAGCGCAAGCGCGCGCATGGCTTCCGTGCTCGTATGGCAACCAAAAATGGTCGCGCCGTCCTCGCACGCCGCCGTGCTAAAGGCCGCAAGCGTCTGAGCGCCTGATCTCGGATTGCGTGTGCCGCAGCAAGGCTTTCCCCGGCAATTACGGTTACTAAATGCTGGGGATTTCAGTCACGTGTTTGAGCAAGCCGACTTGAAAGTGCATGGCAAAGGTATGATGGCGTTAGTTCGCTTAACTACTCGAGGTTATCCTCGCCTTGGACTGGTGGTCAGCAAGAAAAACGTCAAACGCGCCGTAGATCGCAACCGTTTTAAGCGTCTCGTGAGAGAATCCATCCGTCTCCGCCAAGATCACCTACCCTCTGTGGATATTGTGGTTCTTGCTCGGCGCGGCGTTCAGGATATCGATAACGAAACCTTACATCGCCAGCTACATGGCATGTGGAAGCGACTTCAGCGTGACGCACAGGCGGTGCCTTCAGCATCTCCGTTAACGCGTAACACGTGACATTTGGTGCACTCTTCACCGCTCGACCTCGGCCTGCCGCCTGGCAGGCTTTCGTGTGTCAAGGGTCGAGTAAATGACACTGCGCCATTAGCATGTTCACCACCCAGCGGGCAGAACCCTCATGGACGTAAAACGACTTTTATTACTGATTCCACTAGCCGTACTTGCCTACTTGCTCGTCGTCCAGTGGAATCAGGATTACGGGCAGCCGAATTACGATTCGACACCTGAAATGACGCAACGCAGCAATGCGGTGCCTTCCAGCGATATTGATGACGGCAATGGCTTAGCGGTTCCTAGTAGCTCTCCGCAGCAAAGTGCAGTGAGCGAAGGTATTTCTGGGGACACCGAAAGCGAAACCGCGAGCCGTGACTTTATTGCAGTTACCACCGATGTCCTTGATGTACGCATCGATCCCCACGGCGGTGATATCGTTTACGCTGCTTTACCGCAGCATAAGCTAACGCTCGACTCAGACCGTAACTACGTACTGCTGTCAGATAACGACAATCGTAGCTACGTGGCACGCTCAGGTTTGCAGCTCGATGGTCAGGCGAACCGTATTGCGTTCACACCTGAGAATTCAGAGTACCGTTTAGGCGATAACGATGATCAGTTGAACGTAGACTTAACCGCCGAGGTGAATGGTGTTGATGTCATTAAGCGCCTTACCTTTGAGCGTGGCAGTTACGCGGTAAACGTTAATTACTACCTTGCCAATAATACTGATGCACCTGTTAGCGCGCGCTTTATTGGTCAGTTGGCACGTGATAACACCCCTGACCCGTCAAGCGGTGTTGCGATGGGTATGAGCTCCTACTTGGGTGCAGCTTACTCAACGCCGGACGCTCGCTACGAGAAGATCGATTTTGGTGATATTCAAAGCCGTAGCTTTGAAAACCGCGAAGCTCAGGGTGGCTGGATTGCGATCATTCAGCACTATTTCGTCTCAGCATGGGCGCCTCAGCAGGATCAGCAGAACCTTTACTACGTAACGACTGACTCCAGCAATCGTAACGTAGTGGCATTTGCTGGCCCGACCAGCAGTATTGCGGCAGAGAGTGAAGCCACCTTGGGCGCCACGCTCTACATGGGCCCAAAGGTTCAGGACAACTTAGAGCAAGTTGCCCCCAACCTACGCTTAACAGTCGATTACGGCTGGCTTTGGTTTATTGCTAACCCGCTGTTCTGGCTACTGGATAAGATTCACGACATCGTGGGTAACTGGGGTTGGTCGATTGTGCTATTAACCGTACTGGTTAAGACCATCCTGTTCCCGCTCTCGGCCAAGGCTTATAAGTCGATGGCTCGAATGCGTAAACTCGGCCCAGAAATGCAGCGGCTGAAAGAGATGTATGGCGACGACCGCCAAAAAATGTCCCAAGAGATGATGAAGTTTTACCAGAAGGAGAAGATTAATCCGCTGGGGGGCTGTCTGCCGATTTTGATCCAGATGCCCGTCTTCATCGCCCTCTACTGGATGCTGCTGGAATCCGTTGAACTGCGTCATGCACCGTTTATGTTCTGGATTCAGGATCTATCGGTGAAGGATCCCTACTTCATCCTGCCGATTCTGATGGGCATTTCGATGTTTGTTCAGCAGATGTTGAACCCAACGCCTCCGGATCCCATGCAGGCGAAGATCATGAAGATGCTGCCCATTATCTTCACCTTCTTCTTCCTGTGGTTCCCGGCGGGTCTGGTTATCTACTGGGTAGTCAACAACATCATTTCGGTGGCACAGCAGTACTACATCACGCGCAAAATCGAGAACGATCCAAATGTCGGCAAAGGCATGAGAACCAAATAAGTCCGCCGTTTGAGTAACATCTCCAGACCCCCGCCCTGTGCGGGGGTCTGGCGTTTTGAAGCCGACAAATTCACACTATGCCTATCAATATTGAATCGTCCCTCTCAGTGACTTGCCAATTTAAAAGAGATTTACCATGGCCGAACGCCTCTACACGCCTGACACCATTGCAGCACTGGCAACGCCTCCCGGCCGCGGTGGCGTAGGTATTATCCGCGTCTCCGGCCCCGCCTGCCGCAAGATAGCCCAAGCGATGATCGGGCATTGTCCCGCGCCTCGTTACGCCCACTATGGCCCTTTCCAGGGCGCTGACGGCACTATCGATGAAGGTATCGCTCTACTGTTTAACGGCCCTCACTCGTTTACCGGCGAGGACGTACTGGAACTGCAGGGCCATGGCGGCCCTATCATTATGGACATGCTGTTGGAACACTGCGTAGCCTTGGGTGCCCGGTTAGCGCGCCCTGGAGAATTTTCTGAGCGGGCATTTTTAAATGATAAGCTCGACTTGGCACAGGCCGAAGCGATTGCCGACTTAATTGATGCCACCTCCCGCTCAGCCGCTGAAAACGCGGTGCGGTCGCTGCAAGGTGAATTTTCAAAGCGTGTTGCTGCGCTAGTAACGCGGCTGATTGAGCTACGTGTTTATGTAGAGGCAGCCATCGACTTCCCTGAAGAGGAAATTGATTTTCTTGCCGATGGCCATGTAGCTCAGCATTTAAGCGATGTGCAGCAAGCATTAAGCGCCGTACGCCAGGCAGCAGGCCAAGGCGCACTGCTGCGCGAAGGCATGAGCGTGGTCATTGCCGGGCGCCCCAATGCGGGCAAATCCAGCCTGCTTAACGCCCTCACTGAGCAGGATACCGCGATTGTGACGGATATCGCTGGCACCACGCGGGATGTACTGCGCGAACATATCCATATCGATGGTATGCCGCTACATATTATCGATACCGCCGGGCTGCGTGATACGCCAGACGCGGTAGAGCAAATAGGTGTCGCACGTGCTTGGGCCGAAATAGAAAAAGCCGACCGGGTGCTATTACTGGTGGATGCCAGCAGTACTGCCTCAACCGACCCTATGACCATCTGGCCCGAGTTCGTAGCCAGGCTCCCCGACCAGCAGCGCCTGACCCTGGTACGAAATAAGATTGATACCAGCGAGGAACCCGCAGGCTTAGATTTGTCCACAGCCACGCCTACGGTACGTCTTTCGGCAAAAACAGGTGAGGGTGTGGATAACTTAAGAGCTCACTTGAAAGACGTCATGGGCTTTGCTGCCACCACTGAAGGGCGGTTCTCTGCTCGCCGACGCCATTTAGATGCCCTTGATCGTGCCATGGCCGCACTGGAAACAGGGCGCGCCCAACTCGACGGTTACGGTGCTGGCGAGCTACTGGCAGAAGATCTCCGCGATGCCCAGCAGGCATTGGGGGAAATCACCGGCGAGTTCAGCGCTGATGATTTATTGGGTGAAATTTTTGGTAGCTTCTGTATCGGCAAATAATCGATAGCGATTATCTATCTACAACGGCTACTCACCCACCCACCAGTCAGCCTGATAGCGGCTGGTGGCACCCAACAGCGGTGTAATCTCTGCCATCGCAGCAGCTAGGCGTTGATCTAGCCCCCAGGGCGGGTTAATCACCAACATGCCGCTGCCAAACATACCGTGCGTCTGCTCAGTGGGCTCACGCAACAGCAGCTCGCTACGCCAGATGTTTCGTATACCGCTCTCCTTGAGACTGCTTAATAGGGTGTGATGATGGCCTGCTGGCAGCAGCGGGTACCAAATTAATACCACCCCATGGCGCGCTTTTTCTAACGTATACGCCACCGTCTCAGCAACCTCATGATACTCCACTTTACGCTCGTAACTAGGGTCAATAAGCACGCATAACCTTGGCGTAATAACAGGGAGCATGGCCGTAAGGCCCGCTAATCCATCACCAAACACACGCTGTGCCTGGGGGGCTAGCCCTTGAGTATTAAGTTGCTTGTGTTCACCAGGATGCAGTTCAAACAGCCGCAGCTGATCCTGATCGCGTAACCCAAGGCTCAACCACCATGGAGAACCTGGGTAGTGGGTTAATGTGTTTGTGTCAGGCTGCGCGCATGCCAATGCCGCTTTCCACGCACTTAGTAACGGGTCAATAAAGACCGTACTCGCCTGCCACAGTGGCCATATTCCCTCGCGGTACTCTTGCAAGCGCTGGGTCTCTAGGCCACTAAGTGGATAGAGTCCTCGACCCGCGTGCGTATCGACATATGTAATGGCTGTTTTTTTACGTAATAAATATTCAGCTACCGCATAAAGCGTAAGATGCTTATGAACATCGGCGAAATTACCGGCATGGTAGGCATGTTGGTAGGACAGCATGGCAACTCATCAGCTAGAGAATAAAAAAACCCGCTATGGGAGCATAGCGGGCTTTAAGCGGCAATAGCCAGATTTTAACCTTAAGGGTATTAACCTTGACCGTTACCTGTGGGTGTTAAGGTAATTTCTACGCGACGATTCTGCGCACGGCCTTGCTCATTGTCATTGCTGGCCACTGGTCGAGTAGCACCGTAGCCCGATGTGTTAAGACGCATGGACGAAACACCGTTCTGTGTTAAGTAGCTGCCTACCGCTTGAGCGCGACGCTCAGAAAGACGCTGGTTGTAGCTGGCGTCGCCCACGCTATCAGTATGGCCTGCGACGTTAACCCGTGTGTCTTGATACTGGGTTAGAACGTTAGCCACTTCATTAAGCGCATTACGCGCTTCGCTGGTGAGATCTGCTGAATCAAAGCCGAACGTCACACCACTGGGCATATTAAGCACGATGTCGTCGCCCTGACGATCAATCTCAATGCGCGACCCCTGCAGATTTTCACGCAGCTGCTGCTCTTGGCGATCCATATAAACACCAATACCTGCGCCTGCGGCAGCACCAACGGCGGCGCCAATTAAAGCACGGTCACGACGGCTGGTACTGCCATCGCCTGACAGTGCACCTGCGGCAGCACCGACGGCTGCACCAATACCAGACCCCATCGCGGTGCTAGAGCGCTGCGTTTGGCCACCATAAGGATCCGATGTGGCGCAACCCGCTACTAAAATAGCGGCTGCTAACGGTGTCAGTAGTCGAGAAATTCGCATCACTCACTCCTTGTTTGTCTTCAAGCTTTTGTGTTCACGCTTTTTTTAAATCGCAGCTTAATCATTGCTAATCGAAGCCAGCAACTCATTCAAGAATAATAGACCTTGAGGTGATGCACGCAGTTTTTCCGGCATTTCCATCAAAAGTCCTTTTTTATCGGCGGTTTGTAACCGTGCCAGTAACAATCCACTAGGCTGGCCTGTATTCGCCATCCATCTATCCAGCGCAACGCCTTCCGTCAGACGGAGCGCATTCATGGCGAATTCTAACGGCAACTCTTCTATTTCAATCAACTGCTTACCCGCTATAAACCCACGCGGGTCATTCATTCGCCTTAAGTAAGCATCAGGTTGGCGCGTTTTCCAGCGGCGCTCTATGTGCCAATTCCCCAGCGGATCAATAACACTGAGCTTGCCATGTGCACCGGCACCAATGCCTAAATAGTCACCAAACTGCCAATAGTTAAGGTTATGACGACTCTGATGGCCGATTTTTGCATACGCCGAAATTTCGTACCGCTCAAAACCTGCACTTTCTAACAGAGTGTGGCCACTATCCTGGATATCCCAAAGCGCTTCTTCTTCAGGCAGACTCGGTGGCTGGGAATGAAAAGCGGTATTGGGTTCCAGAGTAAGTTGATACCAGGAGAGATGATTTGGCGCCAATGCTAACGCTTGCTCAATGTCATCCAACGCCAGTTGGGGCGTCTGCTGGGGCAAACCATGCATAAGATCAATATTGATATTGATAAAGCCAGCTTGGCGCGCTTGCTCAACCGCCGTGACAGCTTCGTGACCGCTATGGATACGACCAAGTGCCTCTAACTGAGCCTCCTGAAAACTCTGGATACCCAAAGAAAGCCGATTAATGCCAGCTTCACGGTAACCTATAAAGCGCGACTGCTCAGTCGTACCCGGATTTGCTTCAAGGGTAATTTCGGCATTAACAGCAAACGGTAAACGCGCTTCAATTTCGCTCAATAAACGCTGATAGAACGCTGGTGATAGCAGGCTTGGTGTTCCGCCACCGATAAAAATAGTCTGTATTTCCCGACCCGCTGCTAAAGCAAGATCCCCGTCCAGATCTTGTAGCAACGCGTTAAGATAAGCTGCCTCAGGCAAGTCCCGAGGCGTGAAGCCATGTGTACCCGGTTCGTGAGAGTTGAAATCACAATAGGGGCATTTACGTACACACCAAGGTGTGTGGATATAAAGTGATAACGGTGGCAGCTTATCAGCCATGCGCCACCTTCAGAAAGTCTACCAAGCCTTGCAAAGCGCGTCCTCGATGACTCAAGCGATTTTTGGTTTCGCTGGGAAGCTCAGCAACACTCATCCCTTGGTCCGGTAACCAGAAAAGCGGATCATAACCAAACCCTTCTTTCCCCCTTGGGTGGGCAAGGATCTCACCTTCCCAACTGCACTGCACAATGATGGGGACTGGGTCTTTTGGGTGGCGTAAGTACACCAGCACACACCAGTAGCGCCCACTCCGCTGACCCTCAGCGCATTCACTTAACGCCTCTAATAATTTTTCATTATTTTTTTCATCGCTTTTGGGTTCGCCACCATAACGGGCCGAATAAATACCTGGTGCCCCGTGCAGTGCATCGACTTCAAGACCTGAGTCATCCGCCAGTGCCGGTAATCCACTGATAAGACTGGCTTCACGCGCTTTTAACAGAGCGTTTTCAACGAAGGTTAAGCCTGTTTCTTCAACATCTTTAACGCCGAAATCTGCCTGGGGACGGACATCAAACCCTAAAGGTGAAAGTAATTGATTGAATTCTCTTAACTTTCCAGCATTTCCGCTAGCAAGAACAAGCGTATTAACTGATGCCATGACACACACTCCAAACAGTAGAACCACAGTTTACGCTCTGATGAGACGTATCAAAAACCAGCAAAATGTTACTAAACGTATCTATAAAACAGTTGCTTTAACAACAACTAATTTATCAAAAAAACAAATTAAGTTATTGTTTATAAAACATATAACAAAAACCAAGTTTTTTATACCATTTATTTTCATCAAATATTTAATAACAAAACTTTACGAAACATATCTTATGGATAACACTTCAGAGGTTACCTGCTCACTCTTTCTTTCCACGAGGGCTACCCAATGTCACAGGAAAAATCTACCGGTTCGGTGTATATCGTGACCGAGAAAAGTCCCCAGGCGCAGTTATTCGCTGAATACTTGAATCAGCACACTGGTTGTCAAATCACTATCCATGCTCCCCACGCAGCACTTCCTATCACTGGTTCGGGGAATGTGTTGATTCTGATTGATAGTGATCATATCGGCATTGAAGCTCTGCCAGAGTGGCAAGATAAGTTACCCGAGGCATTGGCTAAAACACCCTTGGCAGCATTCAATATCCACGATATGGATCACGCGCTAGAGGCACTTTCTTGTGCCCAGTTAAAAGGGGTTTTTTACCGCAATGAAAGCCTCGAAGTTATTTGTAAGGGGATACACGCTTTACTAGAAGGAGAGTTATGGATGTCGCGGGACTTAATGGCCCGGCTAATCCTGTTTTATCGCAAATATCAAAGCAATGCTTTCCGTCCCGCTTGTGGATTAACCAACCGGGAAATGGAAATTATTTCTCTGTTAAGTGCCGGCTCCTCTAACCAACAATTGCTGAAAAGCTATTTGTAAGTGAACACACCGTTAAGTCCCACCTTTACAACATCTTTCGCAAAATCAACGTGCATAACCGTATTCAGGCGCTTAACTGGATCCACCAAAATCTTGGCCCCATTTTACCCAATATTGAAACCGCGCGCAGTTTGCAGCGCCATCGGTAGCGCTTACGCGCAAGGTAGCTCGCTATGTTGTGTTTAAACCGATTATCCAGAACCGCTTTTGCACTGTTGATGTGGGTATGCACATCAATAGTAATGGCTAACGAGCCCGCCCCCCCAGCCGAGGCTATGCCAGAAGACGAACAACAGGCAATTGAAGCTATTAACCAACTTTCAAGTCCTGATGGCCCCGAGGTGCTAGGCAGTTCTAACAGAAGTAGTGAGCTGACCGGGGTCATGGTGGACCGCACGATCACTATGGCAGGTAAAACGTTTTACCGCGCCTTTAGCCAACAGGCGATGGACAACCTGATTATTGGTAACGCCACTATCACTATTCATGAACGGCCTGATGCACGTTGGGGCAGTCAGATATGGGTGATGGAAGGTAACCAGATGTATTTCCGTACACAGCTCTCCCCAAGGATTAATGAAGCTGACCGAGCCGCCGGGGAAGCCGTACAAACCGTCGAAGAAGCGCTGCTACGAGAACAGATAACCTCAGCGCTTACCTCAGACAAAGACCTGGGAAAAGAGGAGCTACGTTAATCCTGAATCCGTGAAGCCGGCGCCGACACTTTCCCTATCACCGCCAGCGAGCACTTTTTGATCATTCGCCCCGTGCAAGTTGGCTTTCGCAAGCCC
>NZ_JBNNIW010000031.1:0-50266 GCF_050269715.1 Halomonas sp. NPDC076908
TGCTGCCGAAGCAGGTTCACTTGCGTTGTGTACCGTTAACCTCCTATGGCTTCCTTCAGACCCCACCGTTAGCCAGTGACGCCCTTGCCAGTCGGATTGTCTTCCCCTCAGTCGGGGTGACGTCACCATCTTTCAGATGACCGGGGTTGCCGGCTTCGCCGGGCAAACAAAAAAACCGACCCACAATGGGGTCGGCTTTCATTCGCTATTAAAAAAAGCAAGTGGCAGAGGATTACTCTTCTGCTGCAGCTTCTTCAACAACGGGACGGTCAACTAGCTCAACAAACGCCATGGGCGCATTGTCGCCGGTGCGGAAACCGCACTTAAGAATACGGATGTAGCCACCCGGACGCTCGGCGTAACGCGGACCTAGCTCGTTGAACAGTTTGCCGACGGCTTCTTTAGAGCGCGTACGAGCAAATGCCAGACGACGATTTGCAACGCTATCCTGCTTGGCTAAGGTAATCAGCGGCTCGATAACGCGACGCAATTCCTTGGCCTTAGGCAGGGTTGTCTTAATGACTTCATGTTCGACCAGCGAGACAGACATGTTCTTAAACATGGCCTGACGATGCGAGCTGGTGCGATTCAGATGACGACCACTCTTACGATGACGCATGGTTGTAATTCCTTACCAAACTGGGACTCAAGTCGACACTCACGCGGAGGCCTTGTCGTCCTTGAGGCTAGCGGGTGGCCAATTTTCCAACCGCATGCCGAGGGACAAGCCACGCGCCGCCAATACATCTTTGATTTCATTCAAAGACTTTTTACCGAGATTAGGTGTCTTCAACAGCTCAACTTCAGTGCGCTGGATAAGATCACCGATATAGTAAATATTCTCGGCTTTTAGGCAGTTCGCGCTGCGAACGGTCAACTCAAGATCGTCTACGGGGCGCAATAGAATTGGATCAACATGATCCTCTTCCTCTTCGACTTCCTGTTCTTTATCAGCTTCCAGGTCGACGAAGGCGGCCAGCTGCTCTTGCAGGATGGTCGCACTGCGACGGATAGCCTCTTCCGGATCCAAGGTACCGTCGGTTTCCAGATCGATAATTAGCTTATCGAGATCGGTGCGCTGCTCTACACGAGCGGCTTCAACCGAGTAGGAAACACGGCGGACAGGGCTGAAGGTGGCATCCAGCTGCAGGCGGCCAATGGCACGAGTCTCTTCATCAGAGCCACGCGCGTCAGCCGGTTCGTAGCCACGACCCAACGCAACCTTAAGCTGAATTTTCAGCTCTGCACCTTCATTGACATGAGCAATGACGTGGTCCGGGTTGACGATTTCGACGCTATGATCAAGCGCAATGTCGCCAGCAGTGACGACGGCTGGGCCCTGCTTGTTCAGCGTGAGCACCGCCTCATCGCGGCCGTGCATCTTGATCGCAACATCTTTCAAGTTCAGGAGGATTTCAATGACATCTTCCTGCACCCCTTCGAGCGCACTGTACTCATGCTCGACACCGGTGATTTCAGCTTCTACCACGGCACAGCCGGGCATAGACGAAAGCAGAATGCGACGCAGTGCATTCCCCAGGGTGTGACCAAAGCCACGCTCAAATGGTTCGAGCACGATTTTGGCGTGATGTGCGCTGATTTCTTCGACCTTGATGTCGCGAGGACGGAGAAACTCTGTCACTGAACGCTGCATATGAACACCTTTCAGGCTGCCAAACGGATACTCAGTCTCAAGAGCATGAGCTCAAGAGCATGTACTCAAGAGGA
The DNA here is from genome assembly GCF_050269715.1 of Halomonas sp. NPDC076908. Lineage (NCBI taxonomy): Bacteria > Pseudomonadati > Pseudomonadota > Gammaproteobacteria > Oceanospirillales > Halomonadaceae > Halomonas > Halomonas sp. NPDC076908. The sequence continues at coordinate 1,729 of NZ_JBNNIW010000031.1, forward strand.
TCCGGGTGGAGAGCTACGCTACCCACCCGGGCTTCAAGAAGCAGATACTTACTTAAACAACTCTGCTTACTTGGAGTACAGCTCGACGATCAGGTTTTCGTTGATGTCGGCAGTCAGGTCACCGCGTTCAGGCAGAGCCTTGAAAGTGCCTTCCATCTTCTTGGCGTCGATTTCGATCCAAACGATATCGCCACGGTTGGCCGCAATGGACAACGCGCTTTGGATACGTGCTTGGTTCTTCGCCTTTTCGCGAATGGAAACAACGTCACCCGGCTTAACCTGATAGGAAGCCACGTTAACGGTGCGCCCATTCACGGAAATCGCCTTGTGGCTGACCAGCTGACGCGCTTCAGAGCGAGTCGAGCCGAAGCCCATGCGGTAGACGACGTTATCCAGTCGGGATTCGAGCAACTGCAACAATACTTCACCCGTCGCGCCTTTCAGGCGAGCGGCTTCTTTGTAGTAGTTGCGGAACTGCTTTTCAAGTACGCCATACATACGACGAACTTTTTGCTTCTCGCGAAGCTGCAAGCCGTAGTCTGAAAGACGTTGACGACGCTGGCCGTGTACACCCGGGATTTGCTCGGATTTACACTTTTTCTCGAAAGGAGTTACGCCACTCTTTAAAAAGAGGTCGGTACCTTCACGACGAGATAATTTGCACTTCGGTCCAATATAACGAGCCATGAATCTGTCTCCTTAAACGCGGCGTTTCTTCGGCGGACGGCAGCCATTGTGAGGAATGGGCGTCGCGTCAGTGATGCTTTGCACGCGGAAGCCGGCGGCGTTAAGTGCACGCACGGCGGATTCACGACCAGGACCGGGGCCTTTGACCAGCACGTCGACGTTCTTCACACCATACTCGGCTGCAGCAGTTGCTGCACGTTCGCTTGCTACTTGAGCAGCGAACGGGGTGCTCTTGCGAGAACCACGAAAACCCGAACCACCGGCAGTTGCCCAAGAAAGCGCATTGCCCTGGCGGTCTGTGATCGTCACGATCGTGTTGTTAAAAGAGGCATGGATATGAGCAATTGCATCCACTACCTGCTTTTTAACCTTTTTACGGTTACTACGCGGGTTAGCCATGTTGATGTCTATTCCTGTCGTTACACCGGCTCTCTATTAAAGAGCCTGCGTATTATTTGCGGATCGGCTTACGCGGGCCCTTACGGGTGCGCGCGTTAGTCTTAGTCCGCTGACCACGCAGCGGAAGACTACGGCGATGACGCAGACCACGGTAGCAGCCTAAGTCCATGAGACGCTTAATGTTAAGCGTAACATCACGACGAAGGTCGCCTTCTACGGTGTACTTGCCAACTTCAGAACGCAGGGTGTCGACTTCTTCAGAAGACAGATCCTGGATCTTGGCAGTGGGCGCGATACCGGCTGTAGCACAGATGTGCTCAGCACGCGTACGGCCAATCCCGAAGATATAGGTCAGCGAGATCACCGCATGCTTGTTGTCCGGGATATTGACGCCTGCAATACGGGCCATCAGCTTACTCCGAAATTTGAGCGGCTTGCTCGTTTATTCATCTACAAAAGGCGCAACAGCATACCCCTTTAAATGCCCTAAGGCAAGGGGTACGCTGGCACCAGCTTAAAACAACCCAGAGATATTAGCCCTGACGCTGTTTGTGCCGCGGTTCGCTGCAGATGACGCGGACAGCGCCATTGCGACGAATGATCTTACAGTTACGGCACATTTTCTTTACGGAAGCTCGAACTTTCATCGATCTTTCTCCAAAAACCGGCTCGCGGCGCGTCCCCTACTTTAATCTGTAGGGGGTGTACGGTGCCTCAGCGCATAATGCCGCCGCTACCGTAGCCTTTCAGGTTGGACTTCTTCATCACTGAGTCATACTGATGCGACATGAGATGCGATTGCACCTGGGCCATGAAGTCCATGATGACCACGACTACGATTAACAACGAGGTACCGCCGAAAAAGAACGGCACGTTCCACGCCACAATCAAGAACTGGGGCATCAAGGAAACCGCAGTGATATACAAGGCACCGAACAGGGTCAGACGTGTCATGACCTTGTCGATATAGCGAGCGGTCTGCTCGCCGGGGCGAATGCCCGGCAGGAAAGCGCCTGACTTTTTAAGATTGTCAGCCACATCCTTGGGGTTGAAGACCAGCGCTGTGTAAAAGAAGCAGAAGAATACCACTGCCGCCGCGAAAAGCAAGATGTAAAGCGGTTGACCAGGGCCTAATGCCTGAGATGCACGCTGCAACCACTCCATACCTTCGCCGGCACCTACCCACTGACCAATAGAGGCCGGAAAGAGTAGAATACTGGAGGCAAAAATCGCTGGAATAACACCAGCCATATTGACCTTCAAAGGCAGGTAGCTACTTTGCCCTGCATACATCTTATTGCCCACTTGTCGCCGTGGATAATTAACTTTGAGTCGACGTTGGCCGCGCTCAATGAAAACAACAAAAGCGACAGTCGCAATACCTAACACTGACAACGCTAACAGCGGCAGAACATTCCAGGCCCCTTCATTACGGGCAAGCTCGAAAGCTTGGCCCACGGCACTGGGCAATCCAGCGACAATACCGGCGAAAATCAGCAGCGAAATACCGTTGCCAATGCCCTTCTCGGTAATCTGCTCACCTAGCCACATCATAAACACTGCACCCGACACAAACGTGACGACAGCAGTGAAATAGAAGCTAAAGTCAGCGCTGTACGCGATGCCTTGGCTAGCCAGACCGACCGACATGCCGGTAGCCTGGACAAACGCCAGTATCACCGTGCCGTAGCGGGTGTACTGACTTATCTTGCGGCGGCCAGCCTCACCCTCTTTCTTGAGCTGTTCAAGATGAGGGGAGACCGCAGTCATGAGCTGCATGATAATCGACGCCGAAATATAAGGCATAATGCCCAAGGCGAGGACGCTCATACGCTCCAGGGCGCCACCCGAGAACATGTTAAACATGCCCAAGATGGTGCCCTGTTGCTCCCTAAACAAGGCAGCAAGCTGGTCAGGATTGATACCGGGAACGGGAATGTGGGCACCAATACGGTACACCACGATGGCGAGGAGCACGAAGCGCAAACGCGCCCACAGTTCACTCAGACCGCTGCCCATCGCCGGCATTTTTCCTGACTTGGCCATTTAGTCCTCTACCTTGCCGCCAGCGGCTTCGATCGCTTCACGGGCACCTTTGGTGACCTTGATTCCGCGAACGGTAACCGCTGTTTTCAATTCGCCTGAAAGGATGATCTTCGCGTGTAGCGTAGAGTCCTTCAGCACGTTGGCTTCTTTCAAAGAGGCCATGGTGACTTCGCCACCGGCTACTTTGGAAAGCTCAGCCAGGCGTACTTCTTCAGATACCAACGATTTTGCGGACGTGAAGCCAAACTTCGGCAAACGACGCTGCAAAGGCATCTGACCGCCTTCGAAACCAGGCTTGACGCTGCCGCCACTGCGTGATTTCTGACCTTTGTGACCACGACCACCGGTCTTACCAAGACCGGAGCCGATACCACGACCAACCCGCTTTGCAGCGTGTTTGGAGCCCGGTGCCGGGCTTAAGGTATTAAGTTTCATGGATTACTCTCCCTCAACGCGCACAAGGTAGTTAACCTTGTTGATCATGCCGCGTACGGCAGGGGTGTCTTCCAGTTCAACCGTATGACCGATGCGACGCAGACCCAGGCCTTTCATAGTGGCCTTGTGCTTAGGCAAAATGCCAATGGTGCTGCGGATCTGAGTAAACTTGATCGTTGCTGCCATGGTGTCTTACCCCGTGATCGCTTCGACAGACAGACCGCGCTTAGCGGCGATGTCTTCCGGTGCTTGCATGGCAGAGAGACCTTTGACAGTCGCCCGCACCACGTTAACCGGGTTGGTGGAACCGTAGCATTTGGCCAGTACGTCGTGGACACCAGCGAGCTCTAATACAGAGCGCATGGCGCCACCGGCGATGATACCGGTACCTTCAGAAGCCGGCTGCATGTACACCTTGGAAGCACCGTGACGGGCTTTAATGGGGTATTGCAGCGTATGGCCAGCAAGGTTCACCTTGACCATGTTGCGACGAGCTTGATCCATCGCTTTCTGGATCGCGACAGGCACTTCACGTGCTTTGCCACGACCAAAACCGACACGACCTTTACCATCACCAACGACGGTCAGTGCGGTGAAGCCGAAAATACGACCACCCTTGACCACCTTGGCGACGCGGTTGACCTGCACTAACTTCTCTTGCAGATCACCGCTTTGCTGTTCGTTCTTCGCCATCGTAAAACCCTTTAGAATTCCAGGCCGCCTTCACGTGCGGCGTCGGCCAGAGCCTTGACGCGGCCGTGATACTTAAAGCCAGCACGGTCGAAGGCCACCTGGGTGATGCCTGCTTCTTTAGCGCGTTCGGCAATCAGGGCACCTACTTTAGAGGCAGCTTCTGAGTTACCGGTCGCACCCTCGCGCAGTGCTTTGTCCAGCGTAGAAGCACTGGCTAACACTTTGCCACCATCCGGCGAGATAATCTGCGCATAGATGTGACGCGGGGTACGGTTGACGCACAGGCGATACACGCCCAGCTCGCGGATCTTTGCGCGAGCGCGGCGGGCACGACGGAGACGAGATTCTTTCTTCGCGTTCATAACCCTGCCTTACTTCTTCTTGGCTTCTTTGCGACGCACCTGCTCGTCGGCGTACCGTACACCCTTGCCTTTATACGGCTCGGGCGGACGGAAAGCGCGGATTTCCGCGGCGCACTGACCGAGCTGCTGCTTGTCCGCGCTTTTCAGCACGATCACGGTGTTCTTCGGCGTTTCCGCTGAGACACCCTTAGGCAGTTCGTAGTCGACCGGGTGCGAGAAGCCCAGTGAAAGATTGAGCGTCTGGCCCTTAGCTTGGGCACGATAACCGACGCCAACAATTTCGAGAGTTTTTGTGAAACCCTCAGATACGCCCGTTACCAGGTTCTGAACCAAGGCACGGGTAGTACCGGCCATGGCCCAGCTCTTGGCTGTTTCGCTCGGGGCGAAGGTCAGCTGGCCATCTTCTTGAGCAACCACTACATCAGAGTGGATGGTCAAAGATAGCGTGCCCTGGCCGCCTTTGGCGGTCAGCTGGTCAGCATTGATTTTAATGTCAACGCCGGCAGGCACTTTAACCGGATATTTCGCTATGCGGGACATTCCAGCCTCCTAGAATACGGTGCAGATGACTTCGCCACCGACACCGGCTTGGCGCGCGGCACGATCGGTCATGACACCATTAGATGTGGTGACAATCGCGATACCGAGACCATCGGCGACCTTAGGCAGGTTGTCCTTACCCATGTAACGGCGCAGGGACGGCTTGGAAACCCGCTGAATGTGCTCAATTACCGGCTTACCCTCAAAGTACTTGAGAGTCACAGTCAGCTCAGGCTTAACGCCTTCTGCTACTGTAAAGTCAGTAATGTAGCCTTCTTCCTTTAGCACTCGGGCCACTTGCACTTTCAGCTTGGAGGACGGCATGGTTGCCGTCTCCTTGGTGGCCATCTGCGCATTGCGGATACGGGTAAACATATCCGCCAGAGTGTCTTGCATGCTCATTTAATGTGCGCTCCTGATGATTCTACGTGGCGTTACCAACTGGACTTTTTGAGTCCAGGAACGTCGCCACGCATCGCGGCTTCACGCAGCTTGTTACGGCCGAGGCCGAACTTGTTGTAAAAGCCGTGCGGACGACCGGTGATACGGCAGCGGTTACGCTGACGTACCGGGCTTGAGTCGCGCGGCAGTTGCTGCAGCTTCAGCGTCGCCTCGAAGCGGTCTTCTTCAGTCGTATTCACGTCTGAGATGATCTTCTTGAGCTCTGTACGCTTGGTGGCATACTTCGCCACCAACTGCGTACGTTTCAGCTCACGCTCTATCATACTTTTCTTAGCCATGATCCCAACCTTATTTCTTGAACGGGAAGTTCAGCGCGGTTAACAGCGCACGACCTTCCTCGTCGGTGTTGGCGGTCGTAGTGATAGTGACGTCCAACCCCCGGATGCGATCGATTTTATCATACTCGATCTCCGGGAAGATGATCTGCTCACGCACACCCATAGAGTAATTGCCGCGACCGTCAAAGGACTTCGGGTTGAGACCACGGAAGTCACGCACACGTGGAATCGCGATGTAAACCAAGCGGTCCAAGAAGTCCCACATGCGCTCAGCGCGTAGGGTCACCTTGATGCCGATTGGCCAACCTTCGCGCACCTTGAAGCCCGCGATGGACTTACGTGCTTTGGTCACCAACGGTTTTTGACCAGAGAGTTTCTCTAAGTCACCGATGGCATTGTCAATCAACTTTTTATCGTTGACTGCTTCGCCGACACCCATATTCAGAGTCACTTTCGTGATCCGGGGTACCTGCATAACGTTGGCATAGCTAAACTGCTCTTTAAGTTCAGCCATGACTTCGTTTTGATAACGTTCTTTCAAGTTCGCCATTGTGCTACCCGACTCGCGTTAGGCGTCGATCTGCGTCTGCGTCGACTTGTAGATACGTACCTTGGTACCGTCTTCCTTCACTTGGAAGCCGACGCGATCCGCCTTACCGGTCTCCGAATTGAAGATGGCTACGTTGGACGCGTGAATCGGAGCCTCACGCTCGACGATACCGCCCTGATTACCCGCCATGGGATTTGGCTTGGTGTGACGTTTAATCATGTTCACACCGGACACCAAAAAGCGGTTTTCTAATACCCGCTTAACAGTGCCACGTTTGCCTTTATCCTTCCCGGCGATGACGATGACTTCATCGTCACGTTTGATCTTTTGCATATCCGCCTCGCTCCTTACAGCACTTCAGGCGCTAGGGAAATGATCTTCATGAACTTTTCATTACGAAGTTCACGAGTCACCGGCCCAAAAATACGGGTACCGATGGGCTGTTCGTTGGTGTTATTCAACAAAACTGCCGCATTTCCATCGAAACGGATGAGCGAACCGTCGGGACGACGGACGCCACTACGGGTCCGGACCACGACCGCTTTTAGCACCTGGCCTTTTTTGACCTTGCCACGCGGAATCGCTTCCTTAACCGTGACCTTGATGATATCACCAATACGAGCGTAGCGACGGTGTGAACCGCCTAACACCTTGATGCATTGCACCCGGCGCGCTCCGCTGTTGTCGGCGACATCCAGCATTGTCTGAGTCTGAATCATCGGTTTTCTCCAAACCTAATCTGACTGCACTGATTGGACAGCCTCGGGATTAACCCTTGGCGTGTTCAACCACCTCGACCAGCGTCCAGGCTTTCTTCTTGGAAAGCGGACGGCACTCCTGAATGGAAACCGTATCGCCTGCCTTCGCCTGATTCGCCTCATCATGGGCGTGCAGCTTGGTGGAGCGCTTAACGTATTTTCCGTAGATCGGGTGACGCTCGCGCCGCTCGATCATAACGACGATGGACTTGTCCATCTTATCGCTCACCACTTTACCGGTGAGCGTACGCGTTGTTTTCTCTTCGGCCATCTCAATCACCTGCCTTCTCGTTGAGCATAGTCTTAACGCGGGCGATATCCCGACGGACCTGCTTGAGCAGATGAGTCTGGCTCAGTTGGCCAGTGGCCTTCTGCATGCGCAGGTTAAACTGCTCGCGGAGGAGTTCGAGGAGTTGCTCCTGGAGCTCTCCTGCGGACTTTTCACGAATTTCCTGGGCTTTCATCACATCACCGTCCGTTTCGCAAAGGTGGTGGATAAGGGCATTTTCTGTGCGGCGAGCTCAAACGCTTCACGAGCGAGCTCTTCCGACACGCCTTCAATTTCATATAGGACCCGACCCGGTTGGATCTGGGCAACCCAGTACTCAACTGAACCTTTACCTTTACCCATACGAACTTCGAGCGGCTTCTTGGAGATCGGCTTATCAGGGAAGACGCGGATCCAAATCTTACCGCCACGTTTAACGTGACGTGTGATCGCACGACGGCCTGCTTCGATCTGACGCGCAGTGATGCGGCCGCGACCAGTAGCTTTTAGGCCGTATTCCCCGAAGCTGATCTTGCTTCCGCGATGCGCCAGGCCACGGTTGCGGCCTTTCATCATCTTGCGGAATTTCATACGCTTGGGCTGTAACATCGACTCGCTCTCCCCTTACCTGGAACCTTTCTTCTTGGGCGCGTTGCCGGCAGGCTGTTGTTGCTTAGCCTTGGCACGTACTTCCTCGATACCACCGAGGATTTCACCCTTGAAGATCCACACTTTGACGCCGATAACGCCATAGGTGGTGTGAGCTTCGTAAGTGGCGTAGTCGATATCCGCACGCAACGTGTGCAACGGAACGCGACCTTCGCGGTACCATTCGGTACGTGCGATTTCAGCGCCACCAAGACGACCTGACAGCTGAATCTTGATGCCACCAGCGCCAAGACGCATTGCGTTCTGTACCGCGCGCTTCATAGCACGACGGAACATGACGCGACGCTCAAGCTGACCCGCTACGTTAGCAGCGACTAGCTTGGCATCCAGCTCCGGCTTGCGAACTTCTTCGATGTTCACATGCACGGGGACACCCATCATCTGGGTGAGATCGCGACGCAAACGGTCGACATCTTCACCTTTTTTACCAATCACGATACCCGGACGGGCAGTGTGAATGGTGATGCGGGCGTTGTTCGCCGGACGCTCGATGTGAATGCGGCTAACGGAGGCGCTTTTAAGACGCTCTTCCAAGAAGCTACGCACTTCGAGATCATTATTGAGCTTATCGGCGTAAGCGCCGCGCTCAGCATACCAGACAGAAGCATGGTCTTTGACGATGCCCAGTCGAATGCCTGTTGGATTGACTTTCTGACCCATCGGTCGACTCCTACTTCTCGGCTACCTTGACGGTGATGTGGCACGTGCGCTTCAAGATACGATCCGCACGCCCCTTGGCACGCGGCTTGATACGCTTGAGCGTCATGCCCTCATCGACGCAGATGGTCGAGACACGCAGCTCGTCAATATCCATGCCGTTATTTTCTTCCGCATTCGCAATCGCGGATTGCAGCACCTTCTTAACCAGCTTGGCAGCCTTCTTCGGTGAGAAGGTCAGCAGGTCGAGTGCCTCGGCGACAGGTTTACCGCGCACCTGGTCAGCCACCAAACGGGCCTTCTGGGCGGATAAACGAGCGCCAAGCAGCTTAGCTGTGACTTCCATCTCTCAATCCTCTCTGGCTTACCGTTTGGCTTTCTTATCCGCCGCATGCCCGCGATAAGTGCGAGTAGCAGCGAATTCGCCCAATTTGTGGCCAACCATTTCCTCGGATACGTGCACCGGGACGTGTTGACGACCATTATGGACCGCGATAGTGAGGCCTACCATATTGGGCAGGATCATAGAACGACGCGACCAAGTCTTGATCGGTTTGCGATCGTTCTTCTCCACTGCAGCCTCTACCTTCTTCAAAAGATGAAGGTCAATGAAGGGACCTTTCTTTAGTGAACGTGGCACAGCCGTTACCTCTTAATGTCTTGGCAATTTAGATCAACGCGTCTTATTACGACGACGAATGATCAGCTTGTCGGTGCGCTTGTTCTTACGCGTCTTGTGACCCTTAGTCGGCACGCCCCATGGGGATACCGGGTGACGACCACCACTGGTGCGGCCTTCGCCACCACCGTGCGGGTGATCGACTGGGTTCATCGCGACACCGCGAACAGTCGGACGCACGCCTCTCCAGCGCTTCGCACCGGCCTTGCCAAGTTGACGCAGGCTGTGCTCAGAGTTGCTCACTTCACCCAACGTCGCGCGGCACTCGGCCAACACTTTACGCATTTCGCCGGAGCGGAGACGCAGGGTGGCATAGTTACCTTCACGAGCAACCAACTGGGCGCTTGTACCGGCACTGCGAGCAATCTGCGCACCTTTGCCCGGCTTGAGTTCGATGCAGTGCACCGTAGAACCCAACGGGACGTTACGCAGCGGCAAGGCATTGCCTTTCTTGATTGACGCGTTAACACCAGATTCCAGCACGTCACCTGCGCTGACACCTTTCGGTGCAATGATGTAACGACGCTCACCATCGGCATACTTCAGCAGTGCAATGTGCGCACTGCGGTTCGGATCGTGCTCAAGACGCTCAACGGTGGCTGGAATGCCATCTTTGGTGCGCTTAAAATCGATCAACCGGTAGTGTTGACGATGACCACCGCCCACATGGCGGGTGGTGATACGACCGTAATTGTTACGGCCGCCGGACTTGGACTGTTTTTCCAAAAGCGGTGCATAACCACGGCCTTTGAACAGTTCCTCGCCAACGATCTTGACGACGTGGCGACGACCGGCGGAAGTGGGTTTGGTCTTGACGATTGCCATTATCCGTACTCCTGCCCTTATTCGGCGCCTGAGAAGTCTTCGAGCGTTTCACCCGCAGCCAGGCTCACATACGCTTTGCGGTAGCCTTTACGCTGGCCAATGCCGTTCGCAGTACGCTTTGTTTTACCTTTCACGTTCAATACTTGAACGCGACCGACCTTCTTGCCGAAAAGTGCTTCTACGGCCTTCTTGATCTCAGGCTTGGTAGCATCGCTCGCCACCTTGAAAACGTACTGGTTGCGCTCGGCTGCCATCGCGGCTTTTTCGGTCACGTGCGGTCCAAGCAGAACCTTGAATACGCGCTCCTGGTTCATGCCAGATTCTCCTCGAATTTACGCAGGGCGGAGACGGTAATCAGGACCTTATCAAAGGCAACCAGGCTTACCGGGTCAGCTGCGGCGACATTCACCACATCAACGTGGGGAAGGTTGCGTGCGGCCAAATAGAGCGTTTCATCAACTTCTTCAGTGACGATCAACACTTTTTCAAGGTTGAGCTCTTTCAGCTTGGCAGCTACCTGCTTAGTCTTAGGCGCATCGACGCTGAACTCTTCAACCGCGACTAAGCGCTCTTGACGTACCAGCTCAGACAAGATGGAGCGCATCGCTGCACGGTACATCTTGCGGTTAACCTTCTGGGTGTAGTCTTGCGGACGAGCCGCGAAGGTTACGCCGCCGCTACGCCATAGCGGAGAGCGGATAGTACCGGCACGTGCACGACCGGTGCCTTTCTGACGCCACGGCTTTTTACCACCGCCACGCACGTCGGAACGACTCTTTTGTGCGCGAGTTCCCTGGCGACCAGCTGCCAAATAGGCAGTGACCACTTGGTGAACGAGCGCTTCGTTGAATTCTTTGCCAAAAGTGGCGTCGGCTACTTCAACGGTACCCGTGCCTGTAGCAAGATTCAGATTCATGGTAATTATCCCCTATCAGCCTTTCACGGCGCTGCGAACGATAACGTCACTACCGGGAGCACCCGGTACTGCGCCTTTGATCAACAGCAGGTTACGCTCGGCGTCGACACGGACGATCTCAAGGCTTTGAACGGTGCAACGGGCATTACCCATTTGACCGGCCATCTTTTTGCCTTTAAAAACGCGACCTGGTGTCTGACACATGCCGATAGAACCCGGCGCGCGATGCGACAGAGAGTTACCGTGAGTCATATCTTGGGTACGGAAGTTCCAGCGCTTAACAGCACCCTGGAAGCCTTTACCCTTAGAGGTGCCAGTCACATCAACCATTTGACCAGCTTCAAAGAGGGATACGGTGATTTCGCCGCCCACTTCAGGAATCTCTTCGCCTTCTGCAAGACGAAATTCCATTAGCGCGCGACCAGCTTCAACACCCGCCTTGGCAAACTGACCCGCTTGCGCTTTGGTGAGGTGCTTAGCTTTGCGAGAGCCAGACGTGACCTGAATCGCTGCGTAACCGTCAGACTCGACAGATTTAACGCGTGTAACACGATTAGGATCAACTTCAATAACGGTTACGGGCACAGACGCGCCGTCTTCGGTAAAGACACGGGTCATCCCGGCCTTTTTACCGACTAAACCGATAGTCATACTCAGTCTCCTATAGTGTACGGGGCTATCACCCGCTATGGCTGCCCTTTCCAGAGCATTCCACTAGCACATTGTATGGCGCCTCACGGCGCGGCGGCTGCTGCTTATGCTAACTCGTTACAACGAGCGATAAGCGCTGGGCCGCAAAGTGACTAGTGTAATTAGTTGAGCTTGATTTGCACGTCAACGCCAGCGGCGAGATCGAGCTTCATCAATGCATCAACAGTTTTCTCAGTCGGCTCAACAATGTCGAGCACACGCTTGTGAGTACGAATCTCATACTGGTCACGCGCATCTTTATTGACGTGCGGCGAGATCAGAATGGTATAGCGCTCGCGGTTGGTCGGCAGCGGAATCGGCCCACGAACCTGAGCACCAGTACGCTTAGCGGTTTCAACAATCTCCGCAGTGGACTGATCGATCAGGCGATGGTCGAACGCTTTCAACCGAATGCGAATCTTTTGGTTCTGCATTTGCCCTAAACTCCAATGGATGTCGACGGCGCGAGCCGTCTACCCACGCATTCAAAGGATGCGCATTATAGGCACGCCATAAGCCCATGTCAAACATTTGCTAATGGTGCGCAGAAAAGGGGGCTCATCAGAGCCCCCTTCATCATTCAAGCAAGCAACTTACTTGACGATCTTGGCCACAACGCCAGCGCCGACAGTACGTCCGCCTTCGCGGATTGCGAAGCGCAGACCTTCGTCCATCGCGATCGGAGCGATCAAGGTAATAACCATTTGCACGTTATCACCCGGCATGACCATTTCAACACCTTCCGGCAGTTCACAAGTACCTGTTACATCAGTGGTACGGAAGTAGAACTGAGGACGGTAGCCCTTGAAGAAAGGCGTGTGACGACCACCTTCTTCTTTGGACAGTACGTAAACTTCTGCTTCGAAGGTAGTGTGCGGGTTGATGGTGCCTGGCTTGGCCAATACTTGACCACGCTCAACGTCATCACGCTTAGTACCACGCAGCAGGGCACCAACGTTCTCACCTGCACGACCTTCGTCGAGCAGCTTACGGAACATTTCAACGCCAGTTACGATCGTTTTAGTGGTGTCGCGGATACCCACGATTTCCACTTCTTCGCCCGCTTTCACGATACCGCGCTCTACACGACCGGTAACAACAGTACCACGGCCAGAGATAGAGAATACGTCTTCGATCGGCATCAGGAACGGCTGGTCGATAGCACGCTCCGGCTCAGGAATGTACTCATCCAGAGCTTTGATCAGATTAGCAACGGCGGTAGTACCCATGCCGTTCTCATCTTCACCGTTCAGCGCCATCAACGCTGAACCAGTGATGATCGGCGTGTCGTCGCCCGGGAAGTCGTACTGGTCTAGAAGTTCACGAACTTCCATCTCTACCAGCTCAAGCAGCTCTTCGTCATCGACCATGTCCGCTTTGTTCAGGAACACAACGATGTACGGTACGCCAACCTGACGTGACAGCAGGATGTGCTCGCGCGTTTGCGGCATCGGGCCATCAGCGGCAGAACATACCAGGATTGCGCCATCCATCTGCGCCGCACCGGTGATCATGTTCTTGACGTAGTCAGCGTGTCCTGGGCAGTCAACGTGCGCGTAGTGGCGCTCTTCAGACTGATACTCCACGTGAGAAGTCGCGATGGTGATACCACGCTCGCGCTCTTCAGGAGCGTTATCGATAGTATCGAATTCACGCCAGTCGCCGCCGAAAACCTCAGCAGACACGCGGGTTAGGGCCGCAGTCAGAGTCGTTTTACCGTGGTCGACGTGACCAATGGTGCCGACGTTGACGTGCGGTTTGGAACGTTCGAATTTTTCCTTAGCCACTGCTATAACCTCTTTTAGCTAACGGTTAACCGTTTTGATTGATGACGGCTTCAACGACGCTGGAGGGCGCCTCCTCGTACTTCGAGAACTCCATAGAGTAGCTCGCACGGCCCTGGGATTGAGAGCGTAGGTCGGTTGCATAACCGAACATCTCACCCAGTGGCACCGTTGCACGAATGACTTTACCTGCGGAAGAGTCATCCATACCCTGCACCAAGCCGCGACGACGGCTCAGGTCGCCCATGACGTCACCCATAAATTCTTCGGGGGTCACGATTTCGACCTTCATCACCGGCTCCAGCAGCACGGCCTTGGCCTTCCTGGCACCTTCTTTTACTGCCATAGAAGAAGCAATCTTGAACGCAGTCTCGTTGGAGTCTACGTCGTGGAAGGAGCCATCAAACAGCGTTACTTTAACGTCGATCATCGGGTAACCCGCAATGACGCCGTTTTTGAGCTGCTCAAAAGCACCCTTCTCAACCGCAGGTACGTATTCCTTAGGAACCGTGCCGCCCACGATTTCAGAGTTGAATTTGAAGAAGAGTTCGTCTTCGCCTTCACCCTTTTCTGCTGCAGTCAGCGGCTCGATACGCAGCCAAACATGACCGTACTGTCCACGACCACCAGACTGACGTACGAACTTGCCTTCTTGCTCGACGCTTCCGCGAATCGTTTCGCGGTATGCAACCTGAGGCTTACCGATATTAGCTTCAACCTTGAACTCGCGACGCATGCGGTCAACGATAATGTCCAAGTGGAGCTCGCCCATACCAGAAATAATGGTCTGGCCGGTTTCTTCGTCGGTCTTAACCTGGAAGGAAGGATCTTCCTGAGCTAGCTTGCCCAGAGCAACACCCATCTTCTCTTGGTCAGCCTTAGATTTTGGCTCAACAGCAACCGAAATAACCGGATCCGGGAACTCCATGCGCTCGAGAACGATTTTGTTATCGATATCGCAGAGAGTGTCACCTGTAGTGACATCTTTCAGACCGATACATGCCGCAATATCGCCCGCCAGGATCTCTTTAATCTCTTCACGAGAGTTGGCGTGCATCTGAACAATACGGCCAACACGCTCTTTCTTCTGCTTAACGGAGTTATATACACCGTCACCAGATTTCAGAACGCCCGAGTAGACGCGAATAAAGGTCAGCGTACCAACGAAGGGGTCGGTGGCGATTTTGAACGCCAACGCCGCAAACGGTGCACTGTCATCTGCTACGCGAGTCGCAATCGTACCGTCTTTATCGTCCAGCTCACCTTCGATCGCCTTAACTTCAGTCGGTGACGGCATGAATTCGATAATGCCATCGAGAACCGCCTGTACACCCTTGTTCTTGAACGCAGAACCACAGGTAACCAGAACGATATCGTTCGCCAACGTGCGTGCACGAAGACCAGCCTTGATCTCTTCGATCGACAGCTCACCGCCTTCCAAGTACTTCTCCATCAGCTCATCAGAGCCTTCGGCAGCGGCCTCGACCATCTCCTCGCGATACTTCTCAGCAGTCTCTTGCAGCTCAGCCGGAATATCGACGAGCTCAAAGCTCATACCCAGACTTGCTTCATCCCACAGGATAGCCTTCATCTCAATAAGATCGACAACGCCTTTAAAGTCTTCTTCCGTACCCCAATTGATTTGGATCGGTACGGCGTTGGCACCCAGGCGCTCTTTCAACTGGTCAACAACCATGAAGAAATCAGCGCCGGTACGGTCCATCTTGTTGACGAAGACCATACGCGGCACTTCGTACTTGTTGGCCTGACGCCATACGGTTTCGGTCTGCGGCTGAACGCCGGAAGAACCACACAGCACAACGACCGCACCATCAAGGACACGCAGTGAACGCTCAACTTCGATTGTGAAGTCAACGTGCCCAGGGGTATCGATGATGTTGATACGGTGCTCGTCAAACTGCTTAGCCATACCTTGCCAGAAGGTGGTTACAGCAGCCGAGGTGATAGTAATACCACGCTCTTGCTCCTGCTCCATCCAGTCTGTAGTCGAAGCACCTTCATGCGTTTCGCCCAACTTATGGGAAAGGCCGGTATAGAACAGTACCCGCTCAGTTGTCGTGGTTTTACCCGCGTCAACGTGAGCGACGATACCGATATTGCGATAGCGATTAAGTGGTGTCTTGCGTGCCACGGTAAAACCCCCGTTAGTTGGCGATGCTCGTTAATTTAGCAGCGGCGAAAGTGAGCCTTACGCTACCGCCACCATCACAGCATGATAGCGGCGGGGTGTTGCAACAAAGCGACTCGACTTACCACTTTCAACGACGCCATGCTGAAACAACGTGCATATATAAACGCGAACTTTATAAACACTGCGCTTACAAACGCCGTACTTAAAAACGCCGTTCTTAAAGCGACGCTCTTAGAAACGATAGTGCGAGAAAGCTTTGTTGGCTTCGGCCATACGATGCACGTCTTCGCGCTTCTTAACAGCAGAACCTTTGCCTTCAGCGGCATCCAGCATTTCGCCAGCCAGACGCTGCACCATGGTTTTCTCACCGCGGCGACGCGCCGCATCCACCAACCAACGCATTGCAAGCGCTTGACGGCGAGACGGACGTACTTCAACCGGCACCTGATAGGTCGCACCACCAACGCGGCGCGACTTCACTTCGACCATAGGCTGAATAGCTTCCAGCGCTTTGTCGAAGATCTCCAGCGGATCTTCTTTACTACGCTCGGCAACCTTGTCCAGCGCACCGTAAACGATACGCTCAGCTATGGACTTCTTACCGCTGACCATCAGGTGGTTCATGAACTTCGCCAGACGCTCACTTCCGAACTTAGGATCCGGCAGGATGTCGCGTTTAGCTACTACTCTTCTTCTAGGCATGATAAGCCCTCAATTAAGGATCTTTCAGGTAAACCCGGGACTCATGCTGCGTACAAGACGCTTAGCGTCGCCCGACCTTACTCTTATCAGACCGTCAAATTCGTGATAATCGTTACTCAACACACCCAACTAAAGTGGCCGCGCTGTACAGCAACCCCATCCCTTAGGACTTAGGACGCTTAGTACCGTATTTAGAACGACCCTGACGACGGTTTTGTACGCCGGAGGTGTCAAGGGCGCCACGAACGGTGTGATAACGCACACCTGGCAAATCCTTTACACGGCCGCCGCGAATCAAAACGACAGAGTGTTCTTGAAGGTTGTGACCTTCACCACCGATGTACGAAGAGACTTCAAAGCCATTCGTCAGGCGTACACGACAAACCTTACGCAGGGCCGAGTTAGGCTTCTTCGGGGTGGTGGTGTAAACGCGCGTACATACGCCGCGTTTTTGCGGACAGGCCTGCAGCGCTGGCACGTCACTTTTGGTGACGGGGCGCTTGCGCGGCTTGCGCACTAGCTGATTAATCGTTGCCATGGTGTTTAGCTGACTCCAATGGTTGCCTTAGCCTTTAAACAAATACGGGCAGCGGATGCGGGCGCACCCACCCCACTGTTAAAGGCTGCGCATTCTAAAGGCTGACCCTATGTTACGTCAAGCCTCGCCGGCGGTTTAACCGGCAAGACTGCGCTTTTTCAGGTCAGCTGCTCGTTTTACTTACTCTTTTTAACTACTGTTTTGACTACTTTTTTAACTACTGAATCAAGCGCCAATTTACAGCTCATCGTCTGAATCGAGAGCGGTCAACTGGGCACCTAACTCCTGCTCAATTTCGGTAGCCGAAGGATTGAACAGTTGCTCAACGTCTTCGCGTTTGCGGCGACGCTCTGCGTGGTGAGTCAAACCGGTACCCGCCGGAATCAGACGTCCAACTACCACGTTTTCTTTCAAGCCGCGCAGGTAATCGCGCTTGCCGGTCACCGCTGCTTCGGTCAATACGCGGGTTGTCTCCTGGAAGGAGGCCGCAGATATGAACGACTCGGTTGCCAAGCTGGCTTTGGTGATACCCAGCAGCATGCGCTGATACTTGGCTGGGAATTTCTTCTCTTTTTCAAGACGTACGTTCTGCTCCAATACACGCACTAGCTCCGCTTGGTCGCCAGTGATGAAGTCAGAATCACCTGAATCAGAAATCTCCACCTTACGCAGCATCTGACGCACGATCACTTCAATGTGCTTATCGTTAATGCCTACGCCTTGTAGACGATAAACGTCCTGCACTTCGGCAGTGATGTACTTGGCAAGCTCCTCGACACCTAGCAAACGCAGAATATCGTGCGGGTTGCTCGGACCATCGGAAATGACCTCACCCTTCTCAACAGTTTCGCCTTCAAACACGGCGATTTGACGCCATTTTGGGATCAGCGCTTCAAACGGATCGCCAGATTCCGGGGTAATCGTCAGGCGACGCTTACCTTTGGTCTCTTTACCGAAGCTGATAACACCGCTGATTTCGGCCAGAATTGAAGACTCTTTCGGCTTACGCGCTTCAAACAAGTCAGCAACCCGCGGCAGACCACCGGTGATATCTTTGTTGGCCGAGGCCTCAACAGGAATACGGGCAACCACTTCACCTACACCAATGGTGACGCCATCGTCTACGGAGATAATGGAGTTACCAGGTAGCAGATACTGAACCGGCGTATTCGACCCGGAAACAGAGACGTACTCACCAGCGCTATCCTGCAGCATGACCATCGGACGCTTGTCACGGCCCGCCATGGGGCGTGCGGCTGACTCGATAACCTCGATAGAGGAGAGACCGGTCATCTCGTCGACGCTACGGTGCATGGTGACACCTTCGTCTAGGTCGATGAACTGTGCTTTACCCTCTACTTCAGCAACGATCGGGTGAGTGTGCGGATCCCACTTAGCCACGATCGCGCCGGCATCCACTACATCGCCGTCACGTACAGAAAGCTCAGCACCGTAAGGCAGCTTGTAGTACTCACGCTCACGACCATGGTCGTCAGCCACCGCTAAGGCGCTTGAACGCGACACCACGACCAGCTTGCCGTCGGCACGCTCTACGTGCTTGATGTTGTGCAGGCGAACTTTACCGCCGTGCTTAACCTGTACGCTATCAACCGCAGATGAACGCGATGCCGCACCGCCGATGTGGAACGTACGCATGGTCAACTGGGTACCCGGCTCACCGATCGACTGTGCAGCGATAACGCCGACAGCTTCACCAATGTTGACCTGATGCCCACGGGCCAAATCACGGCCGTAACAGGAAGCACATACACCGTGCGCTGTTTCACAGGTAATCGTGGAGCGCACAATGATTTCGTCGACACCCATGGTATCGAGCTCAGCACACCACTTCTCATCCAGCAGGGTACCTTTGGCAAGCTGCACTTCGCCGCTGCCCGGATGAATAACATCCTGCGCCACTACGCGGCCTAGGACGCGCTGGGAAAGCGGCACAATAATGTCGCCGCCTTCGATAATCGGGTGCAGTGTCAAACCATTTTCAGTGCCACAATCGACCTCGGTAATGACCAAGTCTTGTGCCACGTCGACCAAACGACGCGTCAGGTAACCGGAGTTGGCAGTTTTCAGTGCCGTATCCGCAAGACCTTTACGTGCACCGTGGGTCGAGATGAAGTACTGAAGTACGTTCAGACCTTCACGGAAGTTGGCGACGATCGGCGTTTCGATGATCGAGCCATCCGGCTTGGCCATCAGGCCACGCATACCGGCAAGCTGACGAATCTGTGCAGCAGAACCACGCGCACCAGAGTCGGCCATGATGAAGACGCTGTTGAACGAGTCCTGCTCAACTTCGTTACCATCGCGATCAATGACGGTCTCTTTCGAGATACCGACCATCATCGCTTTGGCAACTTTGTCGTTGGCCTTTGACCAGATATCGATAACCTTGTTGTACTTCTCACCCGCAGTTACCAGGCCAGAAGAGAACTGGTCTTCGATCTCTTTAACTTCCGCTTCCGCCGCGTCAACAATTTCCGTTTTCGCTTCGGGAATAACGAAGTCATTAACACCGATAGAGGCGCCGGACCACGTCGCGAGACGGAAACCGGTATACATTAGCTGGTCAGCGAAAATGACGGTCGGCTTAAGGCCGGCACGACGATAGACTTCGTTGATCAGGCTGGAGATCGCCTTCTTCTTCATCGGCTGATCGATCAGCGCGAACGGCACACCTTCCGGCAGGATGCGGAACAGCAGCGCACGACCTACGGTGGTGTCGTAAATGCGGCGATGGAAGCTGCGTTCTCCGGTCTCTTCTTCAACGTCGATCTCGTCGAGACGCACTTTCACGCGGGCGTGGAGCGATACCGACTGCGTACCGAAGGCGCGCTCAACCTCATTAAGGTCAGAGAACACCATGCCTTCGCCTTTGGCGTTGATCTTTTCGCGGGTCATGTAGTACAGACCCAGAACAACGTCTTGCGACGGAACAATGATCGGCTCGCCGTTAGCAGGTGACAGCACGTTATTGGTGGCCATCATCAGCGCACGGGCTTCAAGCTGGGCTTCCAGGGTCAACGGTACGTGTACCGCCATCTGGTCACCGTCAAAGTCGGCGTTGTAGGCAGCACATACCAGCGGGTGCAGTTGGATCGCTTTACCTTCGATCAACAGCGGCTCAAACGCCTGGATGCCCAAACGGTGCAGCGTCGGTGCACGGTTAAGCAGTACCGGATGCTCGCGGATGACATCAGCAAGGATGTCCCACACTTCCGGCAGTTCGCGCTCAACCATCTTCTTGGCGGCTTTAATCGTTGAGGCGTAGCCCAATGACTGCAGCTTGGAGTAGATGAACGGCTTGAACAGCTCCAACGCCATTTTCTTAGGCAGACCACACTGGTGCAGGCGCAGCGTCGGGCCGACGGTAATGACCGAGCGGCCCGAATAGTCAACGCGCTTACCGAGCAAGTTTTGACGGAAACGGCCCTGCTTACCTTTGATCATGTCGGCAAGCGATTTCAGCGGACGCTTGTTGGAGCCCGTGATCGCACGACCACGACGACCGTTGTCGAGCAACGCATCAACCGCTTCCTGAAGCATACGCTTCTCGTTGCGCACAATAATATCCGGCGCATTGAGGTCAAGCAGACGCTTAAGACGGTTGTTACGGTTAATCACACGACGGTAAAGGTCGTTCAAATCAGAGGTCGCGAAGCGGCCACCGTCAAGCGGTACCAACGGACGAAGATCCGGCGGCAGCACAGGTAGCACTTCCATGACCATCCACGCCGGCGCATTGCCGGAGTGGTAGAACGCTTCCAGCAGCTTCAAGCGCTTGGAGAGTTTTTTGATCTTGGTTTCAGAGTTAGTCTGCGGAATCTCTTCGCGCAGGTGGTTAATCTCTTCTTCCAGATCGATGTCTTTGAGCAGCTCTTGAACCGCTTCAGCACCCATGCGGGCATCAAAGTCGTCGCCGAACTCTTCCAGCGCTTCGAAGTACTGCTCGTCGTTCAACAGCTGACCACGCTCAAGCGTGGTCATGCCTGGGTCGATGACGACAAAGCTTTCGAAATAGAGCACGCGCTCGATATCACGCAGGGTCATATCGAGGAACATGCCGATACGCGACGGCAGTGACTTCAGGAACCAAATGTGAGCCACCGGCGAGGCTAGCTCAATGTGCCCCATGCGCTCACGGCGCACGGCGGCTTTGGTTACTTCTACGCCACACTTCTCGCAGATAATACCGCGGTGCTTCATGCGCTTATATTTGCCGCACAAGCACTCATAGTCTTTTACCGGGCCAAAAATCTTGGCGCAGAACAGACCATCCCGCTCCGGTTTAAAGGTACGGTAGTTGATGGTCTCAGGCTTCTTCACCTCGCCAAACGACCAGGAGCGAATCATGTCCGGCGACGCCAGGGTAATCTTGATCGCGTCAAACTCTTCGGACTGAGACTGCGATTTGAGTACTTTCACCAAATCTTTCATGTGACGGCTCCTAGCTCTCTAACTCGATATCGATGCCCAGCGAGCGGATTTCCTTCACGAGTACGTTGAAGGATTCCGGCATGCCTGCCTGCATGGTGTGGTCGCCATCCACGATGTTTTTATACATCTTGGTGCGGCCTTCGACGTCGTCCGACTTGACGGTGAGCATCTCTTGTAGCGTGTAAGCGGCGCCGTATGCTTCCAGCGCCCACACTTCCATCTCACCGAAGCGCTGACCACCGAATTGCGCCTTACCACCCAAGGGCTGCTGGGTAACCAGCGAGTAAGAACCGGTAGAACGCGCGTGCATCTTGTCGTCTACCAAGTGGTTAAGCTTCAGCATGTACATGTAGCCGACGGTAACCGGACGGTCAAAGGCGTCACCGGTACGGCCATCGAATAGGGCCATCTGGCCCGACTCGGGGATATCCGCAAGCTTCAGCAGGTGCTTGATTTCGTGCTCTTTAGCACCGTCAAACACCGGCGTCGCCATCGGCACACCCGCTTTCAGGTTCTTCGCCAGCGCGATGATTTCGTCATCGGTCAGGGAGTCGAGATCCTCAATGCGCGTACCCGGTGTGTTGTACACCTGACCCAGGAAGTCACGAATTTCCGCGACTTGCTGACCGCGTGCATCACGCAGCAGGGCTTCGATCTTGACGCCCAGGCCGCGAGCAGCCATGCCCAGGTGGGTTTCAAGAATCTGACCGACGTTCATACGTGATGGTACGCCCAGCGGGTTAAGCACCACGTCGACCGGCTCGCCCTTCTCGTCAAACGGCATATCTTCGATCGGCATAATCGCCGAGATAACACCTTTGTTACCGTGACGACCAGCCATCTTGTCACCGGGCTGAATGCGACGCTTAACAGCCATGTAGACTTTAACGATTTTCAGTACGCCAGGCGCAAGGTCATCGCCCTGAGTCAGCTTGCGCTTCTTATCTTCAAAGCGCTCGTCCATCTCTTTACGACGGTTTTCCAACTGCTCATCGGCCTGGGCCAATAGCTCGTTGTAAGACTCATCCTGCATGCGCAGTTTGAACCACTGCTGACGCGGCAGCTCGTCGAGGTAATCCTCATCCAGCACGTCGCCTTTCTTAAGGTTCGGGCCGCCGTTAACCGCTTGACCATCAAGAGTACGCTTTAGACGCTCAAAGGTGGCGTCCTCGGCAATACGGTAGGTCTCTTGAAGATCTTTACGCACCTCATCAAGCTGCATACGCTCGATGGTTAGGGCACGTGAATCTTTCTCAACGCCGTCCCGGGTAAATACCTGAACGTCGATGACGGTGCCTTTCATGCCGGTAGGGGCACGCAGCGAGGTGTCTTTAACGTCAGACGCTTTTTCACCGAAGATGGCACGCAACAGCTTCTCTTCTGGCGTGAGCTGGGTTTCACCCTTCGGCGTCACCTTACCGACCAGAATATCGCCAGGGCCTACTTCAGCACCGATGTAAACAACGCCCGCCTCATCCAATTTGGAGAGCGCAGACTCACCCACGTTCGGGATGTCAGAAGTGATTTCTTCTGAGCCCAACTTGGTGTCGCGAGACACACAGGTCAGTTCCTGAATGTGGATGGTGGTGAAACGGTCTTCTTGAACGACCCGCTCGGAAAGCAGAATCGAGTCTTCGAAGTTGTAGCCGTTCCAGGGCATAAAGGCGATGCGCATGTTCTGGCCAAGCGCCAGGTCACCCATATCGACAGACGGGCCGTCAGCGAGAATATCGCCGCGCGCTACGCTGTCACCTGGGCGCACGATGGGGCGCTGGTTCATACAGGTGTTCTGGTTCGAACGGGTGTACTTGGTCAGGTTGTAGATATCAACCCCGGCTTCACCGCCGATGATCTCATCTTCATTAACCCTTACGACCACACGACGTGCGTCAACGGAGTCAATTAAGCCACCGCGGCGCGCTACCGCACAGACACCGGAGTCACGAGCAACAAAGCGCTCCATGCCGGTACCTACCAGCGGCTTCTCGGCACGCAGAGTCGGTACTGCCTGACGCTGCATGTTAGAACCCATCAAGGCGCGGTTAGCGTCATCGTGCTCAAGGAACGGAATCAATGCTGCCGCGACCGATACAACCTGACGTGGCGATACGTCCATCAGCGTCACTTGCTCAGGACGCATAAAGGTCGTTTCACCGCGGTGACGTACCTGAACCAGATCATCACTCAGCTTGTTGGACTCATCTACCGCTGCTGACGCCTGGGCGATAACGAAGTCGCCCTCTTCGATCGCCGAAAGGTGAACGATGTCGTCAGTCAACTGGCGGTCAACCACTTTACGGTACGGCGTTTCTAGGAAGCCGTAGCTGTTGGTGTGGCTGTAGGTTGCCAGTGAGTTGATCAGACCGATGTTCGGGCCTTCTGGCGTTTCGATTGGGCAGAGACGGCCATAGTGCGTGGCGTGAACGTCACGTACTTCGAAGCCAGCGCGCTCACGGGTCAAACCACCGGGGCCGAGTGCGGACACACGACGCTTGTGGGTAACCTCGGAAAGCGGGTTGTTCTGATCCATAAACTGGGAAAGCTGGCTGGAGCCAAAGAACTCTTTCACCGCCGCCGCGACCGGCTTGGCGTTGATCAGATCTTGAGGCATCAGGCCTTCGCTTTCCGCCATGGAAAGACGCTCTTTCACCGCACGCTCTACGCGCACCAGGCCAACGCGGAACTGGTTTTCAGCCATTTCGCCTACACAGCGAATACGACGGTTACCCAGGTGATCGATATCGTCAACGTCACCGAAGCCGTTACGAATATTGATCAGCTCGCGCAGCACATCCAGGATGTCTTTGCGATCAAGCACGCCGGAGCCTGTGTCGGTATCACGACGCAGGCGACGGTTGAACTTCATGCGGCCAACGCCCGACAGGTCGTAGCGGTCCTCAGAGAAGAACAGGTTGTTAAACAGCGTTTCGGCAGACTCTTTGGTCGGCGGCTCGCCGGGACGCATCATGCGGTAGATTTCGACCAACGCTTCAAGCGCGGAGTTAGTCGCATCCAGCTTCAATGTGTCGGAGATGAAAGAACCGCAATCAAGGTCGTTGGTGTACAGGGTTTCAATCAGCGCAATGCCGCCCTGAGCCATACGCTCGAGCACTTCCGGGGTGATCTCGGTGTTGCACGGGCAGATCAATTCACCCGTCTTCGTGTCGATTTGATCTTTAGCCAGGGTTTTGCCGAACAGGTACTCCATCGGCACATCCAGACGCTCAAGGCCGGCTTTTTCTAGCTGGCGAATGTGCTTCTGGGTGATACGGCGTCCTTCTTCAACGATGACATTACCTTCGCCATCTTTGATGTCGAAAGTCGCCGTCTCGCCGCGCAGACGCGACGGTACCAGCTCCACAGAGAAACCGGATTTCTCGATGTGGAAGACGCTGGTTTCAAAAAACTCAGCAAGAATCTCTTCGGTGTTCATTCCCAGCGCACGCATAAGCACCGAGGCCGGCAGTTTACGGCGACGGTCAATACGTACAAAGACGTTGTCTTTGGGATCAAACTCGAAGTCTAACCAGGAGCCACGGTAAGGAATCACGCGGGCTGAGTAGAGCAACTTACCAGAGGAGTGGCTCTTGCCTTTGTCGTGATCGAAGAACACACCGGGCGAGCGGTGGAGCTGGGAAACGATAACCCGCTCAGTACCGTTAATAACAAAGGTACCGTTCTCGGTCATCAGGGGGATTTCCCCCATGTAGACTTCCTGCTCTTTAATATCTTTGATTGCTTTGTTCGAGGAGTCGCGATCATAGATGATCAAGCGAACCTTAACACGCAGCGGGGCGGAGTAAGTCACGCCGCGCAGCTGGCACTCCTTAACATCGAACGCCGGCGTGCCGAAACGGTAGCTGACATACTCAAGCGCGGCATTACCGGAAAAGCTCTCAATCGGAAACACGGACTTAAACGCCGCGTGTAGTCCGACCTCGTGACGCTCGTCGGGCGAACGATCTTGCTGGAGGAAGTCGTAATAGGAATCAAGCTGGATCGCCAGCAAGTAAGGCACATCCATCACTTGGGGCAGTTTGCCGAAATCCTTGCGGATGCGTTTTTTCTCAGTATATGAGTAAGCCATCTGTATTCCCCAGCTTGTTCACCATGGGTGACCGATGCGTGGTCATCGCTGCCCGGCGGGCTTCGTCAGACGCAGACAGCAAGCCCCTCAAATCGGTAGCTCGCCGTCGAAAATCTAGTTCGATAACTCAGTCGTCGATTACACTGTCGTAGATACACATTTTCTACGTTTCTATCGTTCCCGCTGTTTGCAAACAGCACTGCTGCTATTGAACATCAGTTACAACAGAAAAAGGCCGGCAGCGGGATATCCCGCCGCCAGCCGTGGAAGCTTACGCAGCGCGTAAAGCCGTCCGCACAAGAATTACTTGAGCTCGACGGTTGCGCCCGCTTCTTCCAGCTTAGCTTTAGCTGCTTCAGCGTCGTCTTTAGACAGACCTTCTTTGATGGTCGCAGGAGCGCCATCAACAGCACCTTTAGCTTCTTTCAAGCCAAGGCCAGTGATCTCACGAACTGCTTTGATCACGTTAACTTTCTTGTCGCCAGCAGACGTCAGAACTACGTCAAACTCAGTCTGCTCTTCAGCAGCTTCGCCAGCAGCAGCCGGACCAGCCATAACGGCAGCAGCGGCAGAAACGCCGAATTTCTCTTCCATTGCTTCGATCAGCTCGACAACTTCCATTACGGACATGTCGGCTACAGCATTGATGATATCGTCTTTAGACAGTGCCATTGTTTCATTCCTAACTTTGCGGGAGTCTCGGTCAGCCGAGGACTCGGGATTCATTGCTCGGTTCAGGCAGCGCGCTGCTCATGGCTTATCGCGTCAGACGCGTCACGCCGCCTGCAAGAAACGCTGCTTAGGCAGCTTCTGCTTCTTGCTTCTGGTCGCGCAGGGCGGCCAGAGTACGAACCAGCTTGCCAGCGGAGGCTTCTTTCATTACCGACATCAACTTGGCAATTGCTTCGTTGTAAGTCGGTAGGGTTGCCAGACGGTCGATGTCAGCAGCCGGAATCAGCTCACCTTCGTAGGCCAACGCTTTCACTTCGAAGTTCTTGTCCGTTTTAGCAAACTCTTTGAACAGACGAGCAGCAGCGCCCGGATGATCGGTCGAGAAGGCCAACAACGTAGGACCAACGAAGCTATCGTTTAAGCACTCCCACTGAGTGCCCTCGAGAGCGCGGCGAGCCAGCGTATTACGAACAACACGCAGCTCTACACCATTCTCACGCGCCTGCTTACGCAGATCGGTCATTTTACCAACCGTGACGCCGCGAGAATCAGCAACTACGACGGAGAGTGCGCCCTTGGCCGCTTCACTGACCTCGGCAACAATCGCTTTCTTGCCTTCAAGTGCTAGTGGCACAGTGATCACTCCTTCGTGCCGGAACCCAGGAAGGTTCCGGTGGTTACCATCTCTTCCCGTTCCTTACTGCAAAGCAACAGCAGTGCAAAGCGGAAAGCCTTAGGGATGGTGCTCACCAGAAAGCCGTTAAGCTTAACCAACTGGCGGCCACACCATCTGCGCAGGCGCTTATGGGCAATTAAGCCGCTCTTGTTGAGTACAAACAGCGTACTGATCAGGAGCGGCACCTGCGGTCTTTGACGATGCCCCGGCAGTTTTATTCACCAAACGGGGGACCGCAAAGTTCTTGCTCGGTTCTCTTACTTTAACGCTAACGACCTCTCTCTTTACGCGAAAGAGGAGTGATCGATAGTCAGACCTGGGCCCATGGTAGTGGACATGGTCATTTTCTTAAAGTAAATGCCTTTCGACGCACTCGGCTTGAGGCGCTTCAGGTCAGCAACCAGCGCTTCCAGGTTGCCGTTAATTGCTGCAGCATCAAAGTCCACTTTACCCAGGGTAGTGTGGATGATGCCGTTTTTGTCTGTACGGAAACGCACCTGACCGGCTTTGGCGTTTTTAACAGCGGTTGCCACGTCAGGCGTTACGGTACCAACTTTCGGGTTAGGCATCAGGCCGCGCGGACCGAGGATCTGACCCAGCTGACCAACAACGCGCATAGCGTCAGGCGAAGCGATAACAACGTCAAAATCCATGACGCCCTTTTTCACTTGCTCAGCCAAGTCGTCCATACCCACAATGTCGGCGCCCGCTTCTTTAGCGGCATCGGCATTGGCACCCTGGGTGAAGACCGCAACGCGTACATCTTTACCAGTACCGTTAGGCATGACGGTCGCGCCACGCACAACCTGGTCAGATTTACGCGGGTCAACGCCGAGGTTGATAGCGATATCGACAGACTCTTTGAATTTAACGGTAGACAGCTCGGCGAGCAGCGCTACGGCTTCTTCAATAGAGTAAGCTTTGGTAGTGTCTACTTTCTCGCGAATAACTTTCGCACGCTTAGACAGTTTAGCCATGATCAGAGACCCTCCACGTTTAGGCCCATGCTGCGAGCGCTGCCAGCAATGGTGCGCACAGCGGCGTCAAGATCCGCAGCCGTCAAATCAGGCTCTTTCGTTTTAGCGATCTCTTCGAGCTGCTCACGCGTCACAGTGCCGACCTTCTTCTTGTTCGGCTCACCAGAACCGGACTTGATACCAGCGGCTTTTTTCAGCAGCACGGCAGCAGGCGGTGTCTTGGTAACGAACGTGAAGCTACGGTCTGAGTAGACAGTGATCACGACAGGCGTCGGCAGGCCCGGCTCAATTTCTTGAGTCGCGGCGTTGAACGCCTTACAGAATTCCATGATGTTCACGCCGTGCTGACCCAGCGCGGGGCCTACCGGCGGACTTGGATTGGCTTTACCTGCAGCAACCTGCAGTTTGATATAAGCCTGTACTTTCTTGGCCATCTTTAACACTCCAATTGGGTGATAACGCCCGAAGGCTCCCCGGTACTAGTAAAACAGCTGAACCAGCCATTTCACACGAATTAAAACTTACCGCTTACTAACTATTCACTACTAACTATTCACTACTCACCCGTTACTCTTTCTCAACCTGAGAAAACTCTAACTCAACAGGTGTAGAGCGTCCGAAGATCAGCACGCTGACCTGCAGACGACTCTTTTCATAATTCACTTCTTCGACAACGCCATTGAAATCAGCAAACGGCCCATCAACAACGCGCACTGACTGGCCCGGCTCAAACATCGTCTTAGGCCGTGGCTTATCAGTGCCATCTTTTACGCGCATCAAAATTGCATCTGCTTCGCGAGCAGTAATCGGTGCAGGCTTCTCTTTTGTACCGCCAATAAAGCCCATAACACGCGGCGTCTCATTGACGAGGTGCCATGTTTCGTCGGCCATTTCCATCTCGACCAATACATAGCCGGGATAAAATTTGCGCTCACTCTTACGACGCTTGCCGTCACGCATTTCGACGACTTCTTCTGTTGGCACCAGAATCTCGCCAAAGCGATCTTCCATACCATACATTTTCACACGCTCAATAAGCGAGCGCATGACATGCTTCTCAAACCCAGAATAAGCGTGAACGACGTACCAACGTTTGGACATGAAGACTCCTAACCAATGACGCCGGACATTGCCCAGCCAAGAAGAGTGTCGATCAACCACAGCATCAGCCCAACCACCAAAACAGCCACCAGCACAATGGCGGTGGTCTGAATAGTTTCGGGACGGGTCGGCCATACAACGCGCTGAATCTCTTTCTTGGCGCTTCTGGCAAGCTCTACTAAATCACGACCTTTGGTAGTGGTCAGCGCGATCAAACCTGCGATCACACACAATACCACCACACCCAGCACGCGGTAGAGCAGGCCAATATCGGCGAAATAGGTATTACCAACAACAGCAACGACAAGCAGCGCTACGACCGCCGCCCACTTGAGCCCGTCATGGCGCGTCTGTTGCACCTCGGCGCCATGTTTTACAGAACCAGGCTTCATAAAAACGAGACTCCTCAGGGTGCGGCGAACGATAAAAGAATTTTGGAAAAAGACATACCAACCTGGGGAAGGTTGGCAGGCCAGGAGGGAATCGAACCCCCAACCTGCGGTTTTGGAGACCGCTGCTCTGCCAATTGAGCTACTGGCCTGTATCGTCATGTGCATAAACGCGCTTTAATACGCCTACACAACAGCGGGCGCCATGGTAGCGGAGAAAACCACTCCTGACAACCCCTTCTTAATATTCAGAGCCTACAAAAAGTAAGCGCCTGAACACTAGAGACAAAAAAAGCGAGCATCGCTCGCTTTTTTCGCAACTTTTTCCTGCAACAACTTTTTTCTTGCAAAATATGGAGCTCATGGACGGAATTGAACCGTCGACCTCACCCTTACCAAGGGTGTGCTCTACCCCTGAGCTACATGAGCTAAACACAACAACTGGAGCGGGCGGCGGGAATCGAACCCGCACCATCAGCTTGGAAGGCTGAGGTTCTACCTTTGAACTACGCCCGCAGCACCTTGCCTGAATGACAATCCGCTGCGCTCTGCGCCGCCTTGTAGACGATGCCCGCTACCGGCTTTTCATTCAACAGCACCGACCAAGATCGCTGCCATTTAATTCTGGTGGAGAGAGAAGGATTCGAACCTTCGAAGCTTTCGCGGCAGATTTACAGTCTGCTCCCTTTGGCCACTCGGGAATCTCTCCAGCGTGGCGGCATATTATGCCAACCTTCAAGAAAGTGTCAAGACTGATAATCGCTTAAACGTGTCTCTATTTACGCTTAGTTATCAACACTTGATGCATTACTTGATGCATTGCAAAGCGCTTTCGCCTTGCCCTTGAACGCGCTGCATTCTGTCAAAGCAGCATTGAGAATGCAAGTCCCGCGCGAATCTTTTCTAGCGAGACAGGCTCTGGCACTCGCGGCGCGCCGGACATTTTTCCGGCACGCTCAGCGAAGGTCATCGGAAAGCACGCCTCTAAGCCGCCATACACCATATCCGGCCACACGGCATGAGGCACCTGCACCCCCCGCGAAACTACTCGGGCATCGCCGCCCGTTAGCAGCATCGGTAGTGCCACGCTCTCCTGATCACACACTTCGCTGTAAATACGATTAATAGCGCTGACGGCGGCCATATAGATACCGTGATTGACCGCATCCACGGTACGCCGCCCAGGTTCAAGCAATTCATCGGCCTCGCTCTCGGGATCAATGGCCACATTGCGAGTGCCGAGCTTTAAGCTCTCTTTCATCAAGCGCAAGCCGGGGATAATAAAGCCGCCCAGGTGAGTCCCACCGGGCAATACAAAATCAATCGTAATAGCACTGCCGCAGTCCACCGCACAGCAGCCGCCCGCCAACTGATAGCCTGCCAATGCCCCCATCCAGCGATCAACACCCAAGCGCCCCGGCTCTTCATAGCCGTTAACCACGCCCAGCGCCTCATGCGTGGAGTGCGCCACATGCACATGGCGCACACGACTACGAAGCAACGCGACCGTCTCTTCCAATACCGCCGCTCTGGCGACGCTTGAAATGCGCACCGCCTCGACCACATCAAGATCGGGGATATCCGCCCCAGGACGCCACTCTTCGCGGGTCCATACCGCGCCACGCGAACGTATCTCGCTGCTCACGGCATCTTTCAACCGCCACTTAGACAGTGTGTTGCCGATATCAAGATCCAGAATCATAAACGCCTACGTACGCTGATCTCACCGCCGGCTAGGCGTCGCGAGTGACCATTTTCGGTAACCCACAGGTTACCACTCTCATCTACTTCACCCGCTATCGCATCACTGGTCTGCTGGCCTTGAATAACGCGGATAGGTAGGCCTGCATAGGCATGACGCTCGTTCCAGGCATCACGCCATGCGCTAAAGCCGTCCCGCTCAAAGTCAGCCAGCATGACCAACAAACCCGCGACCACATCGGATGCTAGCTGATTGCGTGATAGATCAGGCAATCGCTCGAAAAGCGCCGCGATGGGCTGATCAATGGCTGCGCGCAGAGCGTCAGGTAGCCACAAATTCATGCCCATGCCAATGACTACCTCGCAGGGGCCTGCCGCATCTCCGGTGACTTCGATGAGGATGCCAGCCAGCTTGCCCAGCTCATCGCTCGCGGCATCACCCTGCTCAGAGAGCAAAATATCGTTTGGCCATTTGAGTTTAGGCATCACGCCGTGCTGCTCAAGCACTTGGGCAACCACCACCCCCACCGCCAGGCTCAAGCCTTCCAGCACCGCAATACCCGACTCAAAGCGCCAGCCCAATGAGAGCATTAGGCTCTGCCCCCAGGGCGTCGACCATACGCGACCGCGCCGCCCGCGACCCGCCGTCTGCAGCTCTACCAGGCACACTTCGCCGTGCCCTGCGCCCTGCTCAAAGCGCTGACGCAGATACTCATTACTAGAAGGCAGCTGATCCTCAACAAAAAGACGCGCAAGGTGATGGCGCGCTTGAGCGGGTAAACGCTCAACGATTTTTGCGCCCTCTAAAGGCTCTAGCCGCCGCGCAAGTCGATAGCCACGCCCCTTAACGGCGACGAGCTCAACCCCGAGCGCCTCCAGTTTCTTTAACTGTTTCCACACCGCCGCACGAGAAATACCCAGCGTTTCACCCAGCTGCTCGCCAGAGTGAACCTCGCCATCGCTTAACAAACGCATCAGGTTGCCGATGGTCATGCTCCTGCCCCAGTGGGAAAAGCGCTATTCTAGCGGATGGAGGTTCCCTGCGAAAACTTTCCTGGGGGCGACTAAGGTCGATAAGCATTCCAGTAATATCAGCGAAGCCTTCGACATGGTA
Source organism: Halomonas sp. NPDC076908 (assembly GCF_050269715.1). Lineage (NCBI taxonomy): Bacteria > Pseudomonadati > Pseudomonadota > Gammaproteobacteria > Oceanospirillales > Halomonadaceae > Halomonas > Halomonas sp. NPDC076908. Next base: position 33,988 of record NZ_JBNNIW010000031.1, read on the forward strand.
GAATATCTATTGGACGCAAGCCCTGAGCCAAGATGGTCGGCAAATTGCCAGCCCTTGCGACCCGCATTTTCCGACCCGTGGACAAACGGGTGTTCACAAGAGTTCTCTCTCAGCATGCAAAACCAGCAAAACTCCAGCGCGGTTAATAACCTGCGCAACGTCGCGATCATAGCCCACGTTGACCATGGTAAAACCACTCTGGTCGACAAACTCCTGAGCCAGTCCGGCACCCTTGACCGTAAAGCAGAAGGTCAAGAGCGCATCATGGACTCAAACGATCAGGAAAAAGAGCGTGGTATTACCATTTTGGCCAAAAACACGGCCATTCAATGGAAAGATAGCCATGGCAACGACTACCACATCAACATTGTTGATACGCCTGGGCACGCCGACTTCGGTGGTGAAGTTGAGCGCGTCATGTCGATGGTCGATTCGGTACTACTTCTGGTAGACGCCGTTGATGGCCCGATGCCGCAAACGCGCTTCGTCACCCAGAAGGCATTCGCCCAGGGTCTGAAGCCAATTGTGGTGGTCAACAAAATTGACCGTCCCGGCGCACGCCCTGACTGGGTTATCGATCAGATTTTTGATCTGTTTGATAACCTCGGCGCTTCCGACGAGCAGCTCGATTTCCCGATCATTTACTGCTCTGCCCTAAACGGTATTGCCGGTATGGATCCTGAAGAGCTGGCGGACAACATGGATCCCATGTTCCAAGCCATCGTCGATATCGTTGAGCCGCCTCAGGTTGAGCTCAATGGCCCATTCCAGATGCAGATTTCCGCGCTGGACTACAACAGTTATGTGGGTGTTATCGGCCTCGGGCGCATCAAGCGTGGCGCAGTCAAACCGAATCAGCAGATATCGGTGATCGGCGTTGACGGTAATGTGCGTAAAGGCAAAATCGGTCAGGTCATGACCCATATGGGCCTTGAGCGCGTACAAACGGCTGAAGCAACGGCGGGCGACATCGTCTGTGTAACAGGCATCGATGATCTGTCGATCTCTGACACACTGTGCGATCCCGCTAGAGTCGAAGCACTACCGCCGCTTTCCGTCGACGAGCCAACAGTTTCTATGACCTTCCAGGTCAATGACTCTCCGTTCGCGGGCAAAGACGGCAAGTTTGTGACCAGCCGTAATATCAAGGATCGCCTTGAGCAAGAGCTGATTCACAACGTGGCACTGCGCGTTGAGCAGGGCGAAACCCCTGAGAAATTCAAAGTGTCTGGCCGTGGTGAGTTACACCTTTCGGTACTGATCGAAACCATGCGTCGTGAAGGCTTCGAACTGGCTGTTGGCCGCCCAGAAGTTATCATTAAGGAAATCGACGGCGAGAAGCAGGAGCCCTACGAAGAAGTCATCATCGACTGTGAAGAGCAGCACCAGGGCTCGATCATGGAAGAGCTTGGCTACCGTAAAGGTGAGATGACCAACATGCTGCCGGATGGTAAAGGACGGGTTCGCCTGGACTTCATTATTCCTGCGCGTGGTTTGATCGGCTTCCGCGGTCAGTTTTTGACCATGACCTCGGGCACCGGCATCCTGACCAGCCGTTTTGATCACTACGGCCCGCTGAAGCCTGAAGCCTCTATCGAGCGCCGTAACGGCGTATTGGTATCGATGGTCGACGGCAAAGCACTTGCCTACGCGCTGTATGCGCTGCAAGAGCGTGGCAAACTGATTATCGATCACGCCACGGAAGTGTACGAAGGCATGTTGATCGGCATCAACAACCGCGCTAACGACATGGTGGTTAACCCCACCAAGGGCAAGAAGCTCGACAACATGCGCTCTACCGGCAACGATGAGAACATCGTCCTAACGCCGCCGGTTAAGTTCTCGCTGGAACAGGCGATCGAGTTCCTCGACTCCGACGAGCTCGTGGAAGTCACGCCAGTGCATATCCGACTGCGCAAAAAGCTGCTTAAAGAGACCGAGCGCAAGCGTTTTAGCAAGAAGTAATACGCTCCAAGCAGTTAGCTGTCTAAAAAACCCGCGCAAGCGGGTTTTTTTTGTGCGCTAGCGCGCTGTTTTTCTCTAGCACTGCTGCTCTCTTTCGCTGCCAAGTTGCACTACTAAACGCAGCCTAAACGCTAATAGGCTGGAAAGGCGGCGCATTCTATCGCACAGTAGTTAAATTCAGCGCGTCCCAGGAACGCTGCCATCCTTATATTCATACAAGTGTTTGGATACCTACCCCATCCATGCACTTAACCATGGACACTCTTACCCATGAGCGGTCACAACGTCTGGACGCATAAAGGTACCTTTCTTCTCGCCGCCGTTGGTTCCGCAGTCGGTTTGGGTAATCTATGGCCTTTCCTTATCTCACCGGGGAAAACGGCGGTGGTGCCTTTATTTTGGTCTACGCGCTCACGATATTTGCCGTCGGCATCCCCATTTTAATTGCCGAAATTATGCTCGGGCGTACCAGCCGTCAAAGCCCGATTATGGGCATGCGCCATCTCACCAAAACTCACCGCACATCGCGTGCTTGGGAAACGATTGGCTGGCTGGGCGCGGCGTCGGCTTTTCTAATATTAAGTTTCTATTCGGTGATTGCCGGCTGGGCGATTCACTACACTGGGTTAATGCTGACCGGCTCCTTGGTCGGTGCCGATGCGCAAACTATCAGTGAAGGCTTTGACGCGCTGCTGGCCGCCCCGGGACTGATGACGCTCTATCACACTCTTTTCATTGCAGCGTCTGCGTTGATCGTCGGCATGGGGATCCATAAAGGTATCGAATCAGGCCTACGCATTATGATGCCCGCTCTGTTTGTAATTCTGTTAGTGGTATTGGCCTATAGCGTTGTTAACGGTGATGTAGGCGCCGCCGCGAACTTCCTGTTTACCTTTAATATCGCCGACCTCAGCTTAGAGGGTTGGCTACAAGCCATGGGCCAATCGTTCTTTACGCTGAGTTTAGGGATGGGGGCCATCATGGCGTACGGTGCTTACATGCCCAGCGATGTGTCGCTGACCCGCACCGCCTTTGCGGTCGCCATTGTGGATACCGCCGTGGCCATGATTGCAGGCCTAGCTATCTTCGCACTGGTATTTGGAGCAGGCTTAGAAACGGGCCAAGGCCCTGGGCTAATGTTTGTTACCCTGCCACTAGCGTTTGCTGAGATGCCGTTTGGCGCACTGGTCGGTGGTGTGTTCTTTATTCTGGTGCTTGGCGCCGCGATTAGCTCTTCGATCTCGCTGATTGAGCCCGTTGCGGCATTTCTTGTCGAACGCTTCGATATGACCCGCCCTCAAGCGGTCGTGATTATGGTCATCGCCGCCTGGGCTATGGGTCTATTAACGGTCGTTAGTTTTAACATCTGGGCCGAAGGCACGATTTTCCATACGCTATTTGGGCGTAGCGCGTTTGATTTCATTGAGTTACTCACCAATATCTTTATGCCGGTGGGCGGCCTGATGATTGCACTGTTTGCTGGCTGGGCGCTAACCCAAAGCGAAGTCATGAAAGAGCTGGGCACCAACGTCACTTGGTTTAAGTGCTGGCGCTTGCTGGTGCGCTTTGTCGCCCCTGCCGCGGTAGCATTTGTCTTTTTACGTACGATTCCCCAGGTGGATGGCTATCTCATCCCCACCCTGGGTGCACTGCTCATTGTTGGTGCCTTTGCAGCCAGTCAGCAGTGGCTAAAAAAACCACGACAAACAATTTAATAACGGTACGCAGGCGGCTTATTAGCCGCCTGCATCGCGTGGAGAATCCATGACACCTCTTATTGAAGTACAGCGCGTTAACAAAGCTTTTGGCGGCCTGCAGGTGATTAACGACTGCTCCATTCAAGTTGAGAAAGGCTCTATTACCGGCATGATTGGCCCCAACGGCGCGGGCAAGTCGACACTCTTCAACCTGATTGCCGGCGCCTTAATACCTGACAGCGGCCGCGTTCTGCTCGACGGTGAAGATATTACCTCGCTTAGCGCCAACCAGCGCTTCCATAAGGGGTTGCTACGCACCTTCCAGATTGCCCACGAGTTCAGTCAGATGAGCGCGCTGGAAAATCTGATGATGGTACCGCCCCAGCAAGCGGGGGAAAGCCTTTTTAGCGCTTGGCTAAAGCCAAGCTTGGTGCGCCAGCAAGAAGAAGAGGTACGCCGTCGTGCGTTAGAGGTCATCGACTTTGTTGGCCTGCACCATGTGCGTAACGAGCTCGCCGGTAATTTATCCGGCGGTCAGAAGAAGCTATTGGAACTGGGTCGCACCATGATGACCGATGCCAAGGTGGTGCTTCTGGATGAGATCGCTGCGGGGGTCAACCGCACGCTGCTGGGTGACTTGATTGGCAATATTGAGCGTTTAAACCGCGAGATGGGTTACACCTTTTTAGTCATTGAGCACGATATGGAGATGATCGCACGCCTGTGTGACCCGGTGATTGTACTGGCCCAGGGCAGCGTGATGGTAGAAGGACACATTAGTGATATTCAGAATAACCCTGCAGTAATCGAGGCCTACTTTGGCACCGATGCTGCTTAAAAGTAACGTTTCCACTACCCATCGATTAATACAACCAACTAATACAATGATGTCGCTATAAGCGACCTTGATGAGATATGTCCATATGCCATTGATTGACGCACGCGATGTGCACGGCGGCTATGGCGGAATGAACATCCTTAACGGGGTGAACATGACGCTAGAAGCCGATGAAGTCGGCGTTATCGTCGGCCCTAACGGGGCAGGCAAATCGACCATGCTGAAAGCGGTATTTGGCCTGTTGCATGTCAATCAGGGCGAAATTCTGCTCCACGGCAAGCCCATTCATAACTTGCCCTCTAACCAATTGGTGCAGCGGGGCATGGGATTTGTCCCCCAGGAGAAAAACGTTTTCCCCAGCCTTTCGGTACAGGAAAACCTGGAGATGGGGGCGTTTTTAAAGCCGCAAAACGTCAAGCGCATGCTGGCCCAAGTGTACGAGTTTTTCCCGCCACTCTATGAGAAACGCCGCCAGCCGGCAGGCGAGCTTTCCGGTGGTCAGCGTCAGATGGTCGCGATGGGCCGTGCGCTGATGGCCGAACCCAGCCTGCTGTTACTTGATGAGCCCACCGCTGGGCTGTCGCCGCTCTACATGAATGAAATTTTTGACCGCGTCAAACAGATCAACGCCGCTGGTGTTGGTATTTTGATGGTGGAACAAAATGCAAAACAAGCATTAGCGATTGCCGACAAAGGCTTTGTGCTGGCCGCAGGCCAAAACCGCTTTACCGATACGGGTGCAGCCCTTCTTGCTGACCCAGATGTCGCTAAAAGCTTTTTGGGCGGCTAGCCCCAGGGAGAGAGATGTGAACGAACTGGTTTTTTTCATCAATAATGTGGTGATCGCGGGCAGTGTCACGGGCTCGATCTACGCCATTGGGGCGATTGGGGTAACGCTGATTTTCAGCATTATGCGCTTCGCCCACTTCGCCCACGCCGATATGATGACCTTTGGTGCCTTTATGGTGCTTCTGCTCACGACTGCCTTCCCCGCAGCGGGGGCAAGCGTCGGCGTCCCTACCGGCATATTAATGCTTCCACTAGCGATGTTATTGACCGCAGGCTTAGCGGTAGGCGTCGATAAAGTGTTCTATAAGCCACTGCGTGCCCATGGGGTCAAACCTATTGTGCTGGTGATCGGCTCGCTGGGCGTCACCCTGATCCTACAGGGTTTGATTCGTTTATTCGCAGGCACCGGTGGGCAAAGTTTATATGTCGATGATCGCAAGGAAATCTTCCGTATTGCTCTACCGTTTGAGGGCGCGAGGGCGCCTATTGTGATTACCGAACCGCAAATTTATCTATTTGTGATTACGCTGGTCGCCGTTGTCGCTTTGCATCTCTTCCTCAACCGTTCACGGTTAGGCAAGGCCATGCGCGCCATGTCAGACAACCCCGAACTTGCCCAGGCCTCAGGCATTAACACCAATACCATTGTGGCCGTGACTTGGGTGATTGCTGGTGGGTTGGCAGCGATTGCCGGAACGCTGCTTTCGCTAGACGTTACCTTCAAACCCGACTTGAGCTTCTTCCTGCTGCTGCCCATCTTCGCGGCAGCGATTGTAGGAGGTGTGGGGCATCCTTATGGTGCTATTGCCGGGGGCTTTGTGGTGGGCTTTGCAGAAACCCTGGCGGTGTTCAATTGGAACGTGCTGCTACGCCCCTTCCGCGATAGCCTGCCCGCGTGGCTTGAGCTACCGTCGAATTTGGCGTTTGTGGGTACCGAGTACAAAATCGTGGTGCCATTTTTCATTCTGGTAGCCATTTTGGTGTGGCGTCCCACCGGACTCTTTAAGGGCAAGGTGATCTAATGTCTAACCTCAATCCCTCCTATACCCCCCGTGACACCACCCAACAGCGCCGCTTTCCGCTACGTGAGCTAATTCTGTTTGGCGTACTGCTGGTCGCCGTGCTGGCTGTCTACGCCATTATGGGCGCGGCCTACAGCACCCGCATGCTGGTCGAAGCCGCTTGCTACGCGATCCTTGCCTTGGGCTTAACCATTCAGTGGGGTTACGCCGGTCAATTCAACGCCGGGGTAATGGGCTTTGTGGCCCTGGGCGGCTTCTGTGCCATGCTATTCAGCGTACCGGTTAACGATGCGTTCTGGGGTACCGAGCTGCCTGGTGAACTGGGCCGCGTATTGCTCTACGGCTTGGCCGCCATTCTGGTCGTGGTGGGAGCCACCAAGCTTGACCGTCTGGGCGTGCCGAAAAAGCTGCGCACCTTTATCGCCGTGATCCTGGCGCTGGTACTCTACCTAGTCATCATCAGCCTGCTGCGTGAAGTGACCAGCGAGATCCAGTCCCGTGCTGGTTTTGTCGGTGGTTTTGGGCTGCCCGCCTGGACCGGCTGGATTGTCGGCGGTGCCCTCGCGGGCGGTGTGGGCTACTTTATCGGCCATGTGTGCCTGGGCCTACGCAGTGATTACCTGGCAATTGCCACCCTAGGCATTGCTGAAATCATTAAGGCCTTTTTGAAAAACTCGGACTGGTTAACCCGCGGTACCGCGACGGTATCACCGCTACCATGGCCAACACCCGGCCCTTCCGAGCTGGGCTTTACTCTGGCCCGTGCGATCTACCTGTCTGTTACGGCGGTCGTGATTGCAGCGATCTTCTTTCTGCTCACTCGCGCGTATAACGCCCCTTGGGGACGCATGATTCGGGCGATTCGCGATAACGAAGTCTCTGCGGCTGCTATGGGTAAAGATATCAATAAGCGGCGGCTGGAAATCTTCGTATTGGGCTGCATATTGATGGGCATTGGCGGCGGCATGTTGGGTACCTTTAACAGTCTGTTCGACCCACAAGGCTACTTACCGCTGAATCATACCTTCTTGGTATTGGTGATGGTGATTCTCGGCGGGCCAGGTAATAACTTAGGCACCATTTTTGGCGCCGTCGCGGTGTATATCATCTGGATTATGTCGGAGCCACTGGCGCTGTTCTTAATGCAGCTAGCAGTCGCCTTCGGCGAAGGCGCGTTCGGCTGGGATGCACCTGGCAATATGGATAGCCGCGCCCTGCAGGCACGGGTGCTGGTAATTGGCTTGCTGATTACCATGGTACTGCGCTTCGCCCCCAAAGGCCTGCTGCCCGAGAAGATCAAAAGCCACGGCTGATGCACATAAATATTGTTCCATAAAAATGCCCGGCTTAATAAGCCGGGCATTTTTTTAACGCTTAGCGTGAGGCTTAAAGATCAACCTGTCCTTTACTGGTAAAGGTGCCATCTTCAACCGCCATTTCTACCACTACGCCGGGAACGTCGCCATTCTCATCAAACTCGTGAGAGCCAGACGCGCCTTCGTAGTTGATTTCGGTACCTGCAGCAATCAGCTCAACTGCTTTTTCCCACTCGCCGGGAAGAATGATTTCACCGGGTGCACTGGAAACACTGCGCAGCGCTTCAGAAAGCCCTTCGCGGTCAGCGCTGCCGTTTTGCTCAATCGCCAACGCAATCAAGAAGGCTGCGTCGTAGGCTTGGGCGGCAAACACCGCGCTTGGGTCTAAACCGGCGGCCTCGGCGGCTTCGATAAAGATATCGGTGCCGGGAAGGTCAGGGCTACCGGGACGAGTGGCGATCATACCGTCCAGCACATCAGCACCAATCGCATTGATAAGACTATCGCCTACCATGCCATCCGCGCCTACGTATTGGGTAAACATGCCGCTTTCATAGGCTTGACGCAGCACCGTTTGACCAGAGGTATCGGCGTAGGCCAAAACCACCAGGGTTTCAACACCACTGACAGAAAGCGAGCCTAGTTCAGAACGATAGTCAGCGCGGTTATCTTCATGGGCAAGGCTTTCGGCAACTTCACCGCCACCCGCTTCAAAGGCAGCGCTAAAGGCATCCGCGAGGCCACGCCCGTAGTCGTTGTTTACAAAGGTTACGGCGACGGCATCAATGCCTTTATCCAGCAGCAGTTTGGCCAGGATTTCCCCTTGGAAAGCGTCTGACGGCACCGTGCGGAATACCAGGTCATTATCATCAAGTTCTGACACCGCAGGCGCGGTAGACGCAGGCGATACCATCAACACGCCGCCAGGAATCGCCGCGTTGTTAGCGGCAGCAATGGTGGCACCTGTACATAGCGCGCCAACAATGGCGGTGACATTCTCAGAGTTAACCATACGGTCGGCGGCGTTAGAGGCGGCCGATGCATCGGAACAGGTGGTATCGCCAGAAGGCATGACCAATGTTTGGCCATCTAAAATACCGCCTTGCTCATTGACCTGCTCAACGGCCAACTGGGCACCCTCAAAAATCGCCGGCGTTAAGCTCTCAATGCCACCCGTAAAACCGCCCAAGAAGCCAACCTTGACCTCTGCCTGGGCCAGTCCAGTCATTGCCAGGGTTGAGGCCGCCACAGCAGTGGCTAATGCGCGCTTATTGATCATATTATTTGTCGCTCCCAATGAGATAACAGGTTGTGCTTTTTTAGTGTGCCCCAGCGGTCAAACGTTAAGGCTGCTATTAATTTGGAACTGGAACGCCAAAAACACAAGCGCCCGTTTCTAACGCTACTTTGCATCAGACATTACAGCAAGCGCTCTAGCCTGAGCGTATAACTTAACCAGGCGTTGAAATGGCGCCAAAAATTACCTGGCTCTGAAGTTAATACCTCCATCTTCCCATCACGCTCTAGGTGCCAGTTCAACTCGCCTTCAGGGGTAAGTTCGACTTGGTAACTCAGCGATGGGTCTTGGCCTGCCGTTAACAGTTCGTTAAATGCCTGTATAAGTGACTCGCTACGCGCTAGCACGCCGGTTTCGGTATTCCAGTAGATAGAGCGCGGATCAACATTAAACGAACCCACAAACAGTTGATCGTCAAAACTTAGCGCCTTGATATGCAACGCTGACGCAGATGCGCCGGGGACACGCATATCATCACTGGCGCCAGCTTCTTGCTCAGGGCGCATTTCGTAGAGAACAACGCCGTGTCGAAGTAGCGTTTCACGCCAAGGCGCGTAAGCACCATGCACGATAGCAGCGTCTGTTGACTCCAAGGAATTAGTAATAATCTCAACGGTGATGCCTTGGTCGGCAAGATCCGTTAGGCTTTTCACCCCTTGCTCGGTGGGCACAAAGTAGGCGGAAATAATCACCAGACGCTCTTCAAGCGTTGTGGCATCGGTCAAATCACCCAGCAGGGTGTCCGACCATTCCGGTGTACCCGCCGTCAGCTTGCCTGGGGCATCCCATATCGCTAGCCCCTCACCCCAATGCAGGGTTTCCCAAGGCGGTGCCGTACGCGCCTGATGACGTAGCTCGGTAAAGTATTCCGAGTCAGCGTTATCGTCCAACCAAGCCTCAAGTTCGCTTTTCAGCGTTTGCCAGGCGTTATCGTCCACTTGGTGATAGCGTTCAATCGGCTGAGCGAGACCATGGTTCCAATACAGGTCAAAGCTACGCGAGAGTTCTGGCACCACCTCGCCAATGGTGACAAAGTCCAAATCAGCAAAGTTGCGCGAATCGTTGGCATTAAAGTACTCATCGCCCAGATTGCGCCCACCCACGATAGCGACACTGTTATCGGCTACCCATAATTTGTTATGCATTCGGCGATGCTGCTGAGCGGGGTTGACCACCGACGCTAAAACTCGTGTCACGATATGGCCACGCCCAGCGGCTAGCGGGTTATAAACGCGCACGTGAATACTCGGGTGGCTCGCCAGTGCCGCTAAGCGGTCGCCCTGGCCAATAGCGCCGATATCATCGACCAGCAGGCGAACCCGAACACCCTCTTCCGCGGCATCCAGCAGATGTGCCAAAATCAAGCGTGTGGTTTGGCCATCACCCAGCAAGTAGGTTTGAATATCCAGCTCGCGCTCCGCTTGGCGGATCAAGCCTGCGCGGGCAGCAAATGCGTCTTGCCCATTGGCGAGCAGTGCAAAACCATCGGGCTCTGACTGTTCCGCCAGCACCTGATGAACCTGCTCGCCCAGCCAAGTGTCTCGTGCCTCATGCACGGTAAGCGCGGTGTGATGCTCGCGGACTACCGCATGGGTACAACCAGCTAACAAACCGTACAACACTAGTAAGCTCAGCCATTGAGACCAACGGCACGCACTAGGCATCGTCATTATCATTGTCGTCCAGTCGTTCGGCCCAGCGCTTGCGAGCAAGATTGCGGCGGTAAAGGCGCACTAGCGCGATGATTAGCGCTGTGGCTACCATGGCGGCAAGCACCACCCCCTGCCAGGGACGGGCCGCATTGCCCATAATGGTTTCCAGCGTAATGATGAGTATCAAGCCAATCGCTTGGGAGCCGATCGCTAACGCGCGCAGCTTATCGAAAGCGGGTGGGGGCATAACGTCTCCGTAATTTGCAGCTCGCATGGTAAGGTTTGCCAGTGTACCCGTTTCACGGAATGCTTAACCGGAAACCGGAATTAAAAACCCATATTGTAAGCCTGAACGGAAACCTGAACTGGAAGCCCATGAACGCCATTGCTCTCGGCCCGCTACTGATTTCGCTGCCACGTCTCTATGCCGTTGGCTGCGCGCTACTGCTGCTCATTAGCGCACGCTATTTATTAGGGCTACCACGTCCGGCTCAGCAGCGTTGGTTTACCGGGCTCATCATGGTTTGGTTAGTCGGCGCACGGGCGGGGCATATCATACTTCATCTCGATAGCTATAGCGCCGACCCACTTGAAGCGCTAAAGCTCTGGCAGCCCGGCTACCACGGCCTGTGGGGTATGGCAGCAGGCTTGGTATGGACAGCCTGGACGCTACGTGCGCGGTTGCTGGCTATGGGCGGTGCAATGCTTATGCTCGTTGCCGCCTCTAGCCTGTGGTTGGTGGTCGCGACCTTAGCCCCCCTGGGCAACAGCTTTGCGGTAAGCGAACTGCCCGATATCACCCTTGAAGATCTGGACGGCAATGAAGTTCATCTGCCTGCCTTGGCAGCAGACAGCGAACGTATCATCGTTAACCTATGGGCTACCTGGTGCCCGCCGTGCCTGCGTGAAATGCCGCTGCTCGAAGAGGCCGCACAGCGCGAAGGCGTCAGCGTGGTGGTTGCCAATCAGGGCGAAGACCTGCTGCCCATGGTGCGTTATTTAGATGAGCAGCAGCTCGCGTTTCGCTATGCGCTGCGCGATCCTAATCAACAGCTTATGGTGCTTTTTGAAGCGCCTGGACTACCCACTACAGTACTGTTTGACGGCCAGGGAAACACCTTGGATGTGCATGTGGGCGAGCTTACCCGCGCGCATCTTGATCGCTGGTTACAAGATTGATGCCGATACACCTTAATCCCCTCGCTGGTTTGCGTTAGAATCCCCCGCCCTGTTGCCGCCGGAGCTCCCCCCGGCGGTATACGACCCGTTTTGCAGACTCCTCCGAGGCATCATGAGCGATTTTTCTCCCGGCCAGCGCTGGATTAGTGACGGCGAAGCTGAGCTTGGGCTCGGCACCGTGCTTAACTGCGACGCCCGTAGCGTTACCATTTTGTTCAGTGCCAGTCAGGAAACCCGTACTTACAATACCCGCCAAGCCCCTCTCACTCGCGTAATGTTCGGCAGCGGCGACCGCGTGCTTTCCGCCGACGGCTGGCAGATGATCGTCGACGATAGCAAAGAGTCCCGCGGTTTGATCACCTATATCGGTGAAGACAGCGAGGGAAACCTGCGCGAGCTGCCAGAAGCTAAGCTTGCGGATACCATGCAGTTTGACCAGGCCCGCGACCGCCTGCTGACAGGACAGGTAGACCGCAACGATTGGTTTGACCTACGTTTTCGTACCCTGCATCACTATCAGCGTATTGAGCAGCACAGTGCACTGGGCTTCTCTGGGCCGCGCATCGATTTAATTCCTCACCAGCTCTATATTGCCGATGAAGTTGCCAACCGCCATGCCCCACGGGTACTACTGGCAGACGAAGTAGGCCTTGGCAAAACAATTGAAGCTGGCCTGGTTCTTCATCGCCTGCTGCTCAATGGGCGCGTTGAGCGCGCGCTGATTTTGGTACCCGACAGCCTCACTCACCAGTGGCTGGTGGAATTACTGCGGCGCTTCACGCTCAACGTCTCTCTATTAGATGAGACGCAAAGCCAAGCCCACGGCAGCGCCAATCCCTTCGAAAGCGCTCAGTTGGTACTGGCCAGCCAAGGCTGGCTATTTGCTAACCCGCATCGTCAAGAGCAGGCACTTGCCAGCCAGTTCGATGTGCTGATTGTTGACGAAGCGCACCACCTCGACTGGAGCGAGGATGGCAGTGGCCCTGGCTACCAATGCGTTGAACAGCTCGCCGCGGTGATTCCCGGTCTGTTGCTACTCACCGCCACCCCCGAGCAGATGGGTATTAAGAGCCACTTTGCCCGGCTAAGATTGCTGGACGGGGAGCGCTACCACGACCTGGAGCGCTTTAAAGCCGAAGAGAGCCACTACACCGACGTCGCTCGCGCGATTGATGCGTTAGATACATTGCCCGGTGACCCCGCTGCCAGCGCTCACGTATCCAACGTGGCCGATGACCGGGACAGCCAAGCGTTGCTGGCCACCCTGTGTAATGAGGAAGCGAGTAAAGAGCAGCAAGACACTGCTCGCGCCCAACTTAGTGAAGCGCTGCTGGATCGCCATGGCACTGGCCGTGTGATGTTCCGCAACAGCCGCCGTCACGTCGGAGGCTTCCCTGAGCGGCGCTTAAACTTAGCCCCGCTTGCGCTGCCTTCAGCTTATCGCCGCGTAGTGCGCCGCCTGGAACGGGACGAAGACTACCTTGATGAGCTGTTGATCGAGACCGGTATGGATCACCCTGATGTGCTGATCTATCCCGATGCAGTGTATCGCGAGCTCACCGACGACCCGCTCAACACAGAAGCCTGGTGGCATATTGATCCACGGGTAAACTGGTTGCTTGAAAAGCTTAGCGATGATAGCGACAGCGGCTTTGCCAACGATAAAGTGCTGGTGATTGCTCACCACCGGGCCACCGCCGAAGGCCTGGCCGAAGGACTGCGGGTGCTGGGTGGCTATCATGCGCCAGTGTTCCACGAAGGTCTCTCCTTGGTAGAGCGTGACCGTGCAGCGGCCGCCTTTGCCGACGAAGAAGAGGGCGCGCAGGTACTGGTCTGCTCGGAGATTGGTTCTGAGGGGCGTAACTTCCAGTTCTGCCGCCACTTAGTCATGTTTGATATGCCCCAACACCCAGATCAGCTAGAGCAGCGTATTGGCCGCCTGGATCGTATTGGCCAGCGCCATGCCATTGAGCTGCATATTCCTACCTTTGAGGGCAGCCCTGGCGAACGCCTGCTGCGCTGGTATCACGAAGGCATGGACGCGTTCAGCGCGCCCCATGGCGTCGGCAGTGATCTGTTTGAAGCCTTTGGTGACGCCTTGGCGGACGCCCTGCTGGATGACGAAACCCTTGAAGAAATCATTGCCGAAACTCGCACTATGTTTAGCGCTAAGCTGGCTGAACACGATGCAGGCCGCAATCGGCTGCTGGAACTCAACGCCTGTCGCCCAGCGCGCGCCCAGCAAGTCATCGACGCTGTGCGTGAGCTGGACGACGACGCAGCGCTACCGCGTTACCTTGAACGGGCACTGGATATTTTTGGGGTGGACAGTCAGGAGATTGGCAAGGGCCTTATGCACCTGCAGCCTAGCCAGCATATGCTTGATGGTTTGCCTGGCTTGGTCAAAGGCGAAGAGGGCTTTACCGCCACCCTTAGCCGTGCTCAAGCACTGGCGCGAGACGATGTTCAGCGGCTCTCCTGGGAGCATCCGCTGCTACGTGAAATGATGGGTCGCGTTCTGGATGGCACCATGGGCAACTCGGCGCTGGCCCTGCTGCGCCATGATGCCATTCCAGGCGGCAGATTGATGGCCGAGCTGGTATTCCGTACCCACTGCCCGGCACCCAAAAAGCTGCACCTAAACCGCTTCTTGCCGCCCACCGCCGTGCGTGTGCTGCTGGATGAGTCAGGCGCCAACCTGACCAGCAAAATCTCCTTCACGGGCTTGGGTAAGAACCTGCAGAAGGTCAATAAGTCGCTGGCGCGGGATTTGATCAAAAGCCGTCATGATCAGTTGCGTGAGCTGCTGAGCCAGGGCGAAGGCGAAGCCGAGCGCCAGCTACCCAGCATTGTCGAAAACGCCGAAGCGCGTATGCGAGCCCAACTGGATGCCGAGCTTGCCCGTCTGATCGCGCTAGCCGAGCACAATCCGGCGGTGCGTAGTGCTGAAATAGATGCGCTAAAAAATGAGCGCCATGCGCTTAGCGAAGCTATCGAAAATACCCGCCTGCGGCTTGATTCAGTGCGCGTGATTATCACTGTTGACGCCGATCATTAATCAGGGCTGCTTAAAGTATCGCCTCAAGCGCCTTGTCGAGAGTGGGGTACTTAAAGCTAAATCCTGCCGCTTCAAGGCGCGCAGGGCGCATATCCGCCCCGGTCAGCAGTAGCCGCGACATTTCTCCCAGCCCCGCTTTTAATACAAAAGCGGGCACCGGGAAAATAGCGGGTCGATTGAGCTGCTTAGCCAGGGTTTTGGTAAACGTGGCATTGGTTACCGGGTGCGGTGCGCTACCATTAAAGGCACCGCTCAAGCTCTCTTCATTGATAAGAAACAAGATCGCCGCGACAAGATCGTCGCGGTGAATCCAGGGCATAAACTGCTCGCCACTGCCAAAACGCCCACCTAAGCCCAGCTTAAACGGTGGCAGCATCTTCTGCAGGCTGCCGCCGCCCGCTTCTAATACCAACCCCGTACGTAAAATCGCTAAACGCACCCCCAGGGATTCAATGGGTTTTGCGGCGGCCTCCCACTGTTTGCAAAGACGATGGGCGAATTCATCGTTGGGCATGGTCTCTTCGCTCACCACGCGTTTACCCTGATCGCCGTAATAGCCCATCGCCGAGCCCGACACCATTACCTTCGGCAGCGGCTGCTCGTTCTGCTTAAGCTGTTCACACAGTGCTACCAGCTGTTGCGTAGCCGCCACCCGCGAGTTAATCAGCTTGGCTTTTTGCTCATCGCTCCAGCGCTTACCAGCAATCGATTCACCGGCCAGATTAACCAGCGCATCCGGCGGTGAGTCAATAAACGCCTGGGGGTTCTCACGAATATCACAGCCGTTTGGCAGACGATCTCGCACTTTGTGAGGAGTGCGGGATACTACCTGCACCTCATGGCCCTGCTCCATCAACTGTCGGCATAGCCGCTGGCCGACAAAACCACTGCCGCCGGTCACTAATACGCGCATGGTGTCACTCCTGTTGATACCGTTTATGGGTGCTGCCTCGGCCTATTGATTACCGAGCCGAAAACCCAGCAAAGCTGTAGCTAAATTGTACGAATTTTATACACAACTACCACAATGCGATTACATATGGGTTAATTCAATATCTTTTAAGCGCTTCGAGGAATTATGGCTACACCGAGCAAGCTACCGACGCTTTCTGCTAATCACTCTGTGGCCATTATTAGGGCAGGTATAGCCGGGCTTGCCTGCGACCAAGTGCTGGCAAATAGCGATGTTCACATCACGCTTTTTGATAAAGCGCGCGGCCCAGGCGGGCGTATGTCGAGTCAACGCAGGCCTAGTGCAACGCTTGATCTAGGCCCAAGCATTTAGCGTGTGCGATGGAGGCTTTCAATCCGCCGTGGATAAATGGTTATCCGTTGGCTGCATCGCCCTCTGGCCAATAAGTACCTATCAGGCTAGGTTCTGTCTGAAAAGTCGGCTCTCATGCATTGCTCAATGCAAGCCAATGTCACCATGGCCTTGAAGCTACTGGCCAGCTTGTCGTAACGCG
>NZ_JBNNIW010000032.1:0-47608 GCF_050269715.1 Halomonas sp. NPDC076908
AGTTCGGGGTAAGTTAATGGCATGAGCCGTATACGAGGCCCGTATGTACGGTTCTGTGAGAGGGATGAGGCGGTAACGCCTCACCCTACTCGATAGTGCGGCAAAAACAAGCGGTCTCCCCATTGACCCGTTTGTCGGGAATAAACGGGAACCGCTTTAGCGGGCCCGAAGGGCGAGTCTCGGGATGAGACGAGTAAAGTTCCGGCAGCCATCGTCAGGCACTGATACCGTAAAAACCCCCCGAGCACAATGTGCTCGGGGGTTTTTGCTTTTTTGAAGCATTTGTTTTGATGAAGTAAGTAAAAAGCGGTTACCAATTATGCTGTATGCGCTTTGAAACAACATCTTAAGAGGAGAAACGTTATAAATACACGATTAGCCAACAAATTAGCGATGGCGCTATTAATTATTAATGGCACTGATGGCTGGCGAGCTGCTTGCTTGTGATAACAATCAGGGGCCTGCTGAAGAAGCCGGTGAGAGAGCACCCAAAGCGTTGGTGAAAGCATAGAAGAGCTCCACGAAGACATTGAAGAGGCTGCTGAGAGCTAGGCCGAAGGCTTCGAAAATTTAATAGTGCACAACAAAGCAGTCGCTCACCAGCGGCTGTTTTTTTGGCAAAGTTTTGAGCAAACATCAGGCGGTGTATATTACGTAGAGCGCTATTTTTAAATGAATGCTTACTCATAATGATAACAACGAGGAAGAGCCATGCACTTACAGTGTGATAAGAGCCTGCTGCTAATGGTGGATTTTCAAGCCGGTTTATTACCTGTTATTAACGGTGGAGAGCTTGCGATCGAAGAAGCGGGCTGGTTAGGCGGTATCGCTTGCCTGATGGATGTGCCGGTATGGTTAACGGAACAGAATCCCGAAAGATTGGGAGGAACGGCGCCATCGCTACTCGGCTCTTTAAACGATTATCGCCTGTGGCAAAAAAAACATTTCGGCATAATGGAGGAGGGTGAGTTTAGTGCAGCGCTAAAGGCGTCTGGGAAAACACAGATTGTGCTGTGTGGAACGGAGGCGCATATCTGTGTGCTGCAGACAGGCTTAGGGCTACTCAAGGCAGGTTATGAGCTGTATTGGCTGAGTGAGGCGGCTGCAAGCCGTCGGCCTCAAGAGGCAGCGCTTGCCCGTGAACGTGCCTGTGCAAAGGGCGCAGTAGCAGTGTCGGCGGACATGGTGGCTTATGAATGGCTGCATCGCTGCGATACAGCGTTGTTTAAAGAGGCGCATAAGCGGTATTTAAAGCCGCGTTCGTCACGGCCCGTACGTTTTTTCTAGCGCGCATTAACGATCGGCTTCTTTGCGAGTGAAGACGAACGTATCACCCTGGGACGACGAGGGATCAAAGCGATAGCCCGCGACATCGAACGCTTTGAGGCGGTCTGGGTCGTTGATCTGTTGCTGAATCAGCCAAGCGCTCATTAGCCCGCGTGCCTTTTTGGCGTAGAAGCTGATGATCTTAAAGGTGCCGTTTTTCTCATCTTTAAACACCGGAGTGATAATCCGAGCATCAAGCTGCTTGGTGTCCACTGCTTTAAAGTATTCATTAGAGGCTAGATTAACCAATACCTTAGAGCCGCTTTTGGCAATGGCTTCATTTAGTGCAGGCGTCAGAATTGGCTTCCAATAGGCATAAAGATCTTTGCCAGCACTATTGGAGAGTTTTGTGCCCATTTCCAACCGATACGCTTGAATCAGGTCCAGAGGGCGCAATAATCCATACAAGCCGGAAAGAATGCGCAGGTGCGATTGTGCGAAGCGATTGTCTGACTCACTAAACGTTTCAGCCTGTAAACCTGTATATACATCACCCTGAAAAGCCTGGGCAGCTGGCTTGGCATTACTAAGCGTGAAGGGAGGTTTCCACTCCTCAAAGCGCGCAGCATTCAAGCCTGCCAATTTATCACTGATACCCATTAATTCGCTGATTTGCTGCGGTGAATAATCGCGCAAAATATCGATAAGCGCTTGGCTGTGATCTAAAAAATTCGGCTGTGTAACGTATTCTGTCGTCGGCGGGGTTTCAAAATCCAGCGTTTTAGCTGGAGAAATAACGCTTAGCATCGCATGCTCCTGGAACCATTATAAGTAAACGCAGTATACCAAGCCTCGGCCAAGGCCGAGGCTATAGCATCGATAGTTCAGGTAAAGTCGTTCATTGTCGGAAAGATGCTGCTAAATAACGGCTTATTAAGGGCAAGGGTTCGGCATACGACGATGGATATCGTCAATGGCTTCCAATACCTCGTCATTCAGCTTCAGGCTCTCGCTGGCGAGGTTGCTTTCCAGCTGATCCATTGTTGTCGCGCCAATAATGTTGCTGGTTAAGAAGCTGCGTGAGTTAACAAACGCTAGCGCCATTTGGGCAGGATCCAATTCATGCTGCTGGGCAAGTGCTACATACGCTTGAGTTGCCACTTCTGCTTCGGGTGAGGTGTACCGCTTAAAGCGCTCATAAAGCGTTAAGCGTCCTTTAGGTGGTTGGGCGCCGTTAAGGTATTTGCCCGAGAGCACGCCAAACCCTAAAGGCGAATAAGCCAGCAGGCCGACGTCTTCACGATGGGCAATTTCGGCCAAGCCGACTTCAAAGGAGCGATTGAGCAAGTTGTAAGGATTTTGGATAGAAGCCACGCGGGGTAAATCGAGCTTATCGGCAATCTGCAGCGAGCGCATGACGCCCCAAGGGGTGTCATTAGAGAGCCCGATGGCGCGCACCTTACCCGCATCAACCAACTCTTTCAGCGCAGAGAGCGTCTCTTCTAGTGGCGTCGCATCCTCCTCGTCATTGTGTACATAGCCTAACTTGCCAAAGAAATTCGTCTGGCGATCCGGCCAATGCAATTGGTAGAGGTCAACATAATCGGTATTTAACCGCTCTAGGCTAGTGTTAATAGCTTGATGAATATGCTCGCGCGTTAGACGTGGTCCACCGCGGATATGATCCAGCCCAGGGCCAGCCGCTTTAGTGGCAATAATCACATCGTCCCGGGCGCCTCGCTGGGTCAGCCAACTGCCGATATAGCGTTCGGTGAGACCTTGTGTCTGGGCCATAGGGGGGACGGGATACATTTCTGCGGTATCAATGAAGTTGATCCCAAATGCCACGGCACGATCAAGTTGTTCGTGGGCTTCGGCTTCGCTATTTTGCTCACCAAACGTCATTGTGCCTAAGCAGAGTCGACTCACCTCCATGCCGGTTCTGCCAAGTGGGCGCGTTTGCATTTTCATCTCCTTGCTAAGGCGAAATTGCCACAAGATAAGCCGCCATTACCAGAATGGTTCACGGCGTATGAAGGGCATGTTAGCGAGGCTCATTCAATGCAGCAAATTAATGGGGTTGAGTCGTCGCAAAGGCAGGCGTATGCTTGCCAGCCCATCGACCGGCTAAAGGCCGGTTTCTCGTGTGGTTGGTAGCCATTATGTGAGTAGCTACTGGCCCAAGGTTCCAACAGAAAGGCAGGGTGGTTTGCCATGCTGCAGGCATCAACGTTGTTTACTCGGCTAGAATTTCGACTAGCTGAACGGCTATTTCATACTCGCTGGTTACTGCCGCGTTCACCGCGCACCCAGCGTTTAACGATGCGCTTATTTAAGCGCTGTGCGGACGCGGGTCACCCTGATGCGCTTTCCGTTTACGGCCATATGCTATTCCATCGCAGCCAGACGCCTCAAGACAAGGCGCGTGGTGCGCGGTATGTCTTGGAAGCCGCCCATGCCGGAGATGTAAAGTGCCAGTATCAGGTGGCGCAGATATATGAGCATGGCTGCGTTCAGTACCCGCGCCGCGAAGACTATGCGGTAACGTGGTATGCACGTGCGGCCCAATCGGGGCACTATTTAGCCGCTGAGCGGCTGGCTCGCGCTTACCGCATGGGTGAATTGGGCTTAGCAGTAGATAGCGAACAAGCGGCATGCTGGCAGCGACAGGCGGACCAGCAGCCGGTAGGCGACGTGGCGGCGGCATGAAGTGTCAGCACGTTTTGATTGAGTGAGGAAGTTTGTGTTTGAGACGCTACCCACAGTGCTAGATATAGAAGCGTCAGGATTTGGACGTGGCAGTTACCCCATCGAAGTAGGCATCGCACGTGCCGATGGGAGCTGCTGCGCCTTCCTTATTCAACCGCTAGACGAGTGGACGCACTGGGATCCTAAAGCTGAGCTTTTGCACGGTATCTCCCGTGAGCGCCTGATGCAGGAAGGTTATCCGGTACAACAAGTCGCACACTGGCTGAACGATGAGCTGAGCGAGCTAGGCAAGGCGTATAGCGATAGCTGGGGCTACGACAATACCTGGCTCTCTCTGCTATTCCATCATGCGGGCACGTTGCCGCGTTTTCGCCTTGAAGCGCTACGAATTTTGCTCAGTGAAGAGCAACTGGCACTATGGAGTGACACTAAAGAGGCGATGATCACCGAGCGTGGCATTCACCGCCACCGTGCGGGAGAAGATGCACGCCTGCTCCAGCTAACCTATCAACACACCCGCAAACTGACCGAGCACACGCGTCGCTGACGCTGGGTTTTTAACCCTTACTACTCCTTCACCCCACGTTATAACTGGGCTTCTAAGGCATCCAACAATTCGTGGGACGTAGGCGCATCGAGCAGCATGTTACGCGTAGCGGTCGCTAAAAAACCGTGACTGACCGTATTGTCTAAAAAGGTCAGCAGTGGGGTGTAGAACTCATCGATATTGAGCAATCCCATCGGCTTCTCATGCAAGCCTAGATAGCCCCATGTCCATATTTCAAACAGCTCTTCAAACGTACCAATCCCGCCGGGTAAGGCGATAAAAGCGTCGGCGTTAGCTGCCATCGTGGCTTTGCGTTCGTGCATATTACGTACGCGAATCAGCTCGCTTAAGCCAAAGTGCGCCTGTTCGCGCTCAACTAAATGGTCAGGCATCACGCCGATCGCTTCGCCGCCAGCATCCAGGGTGGCGTTAGCCAGCTCACCCATAAGACCGATGCGTGCGCCCCCATACACCAGTGTGTGGCCGCGTTCAGCGAGCGTCCGGCCAAGTTTATTGGTCGCCTGACGGAAGGAAGGGCTATTACCTTCACGGGAGCCAAGATAAACGCAAATTCGAGCCATTTGATTAATTCCTTATCACTATATATAGAAGGCGATTAGGGCAGGCAGCGATCTACCTGGTGATGCTGATCCATCCATTTTCCAATCACATTGTCGCCGCAAAGGTGGTGGGCATACTGGGTATGCAGACAGCGTATCTGGTGCCAGTTGCTAATACCGCCAATGCCGCGATCGGTCATGATGTCGGTATAACCCAACTTGGCGACTTCTTCACGCTGTGCCTCACTCATATATTCCCAACGAGCGGTCACGTAATCACGATGGCTCTGTTGATAGGCCTTGAGGAACTCTGGTTCTTCCTGAAGGCGCTGCTCAAGGGCTTTGATTACGCCCACGGCTTCAATACGCGAAATCTCTACTTTCAATATATCTGAGCAGAGCCAGTAAAGCGTAGGGAAGGGCTTGCCATCAACAATCGGTGCCATGCGCAGTACTAGCGGCGTACCTTCACCGTCGGTTGCGGCGACTGCTTCGATACCACGCGGTGCCCGGCCAAGCTGCTGGGCAATAATGGCAAGCTGACGTTCATCAGGTGCTTGATTGGTGCGTATCACCATTGGGTTGGTCTCTCACAAATTTGTTTGAGCGGCCAACGGCACGGAAAAAGCAGCGATTGAGCTGTTCAGGCGACGCGACATAGCGCCATGTCCGCTCACAGTATTCAGCGGCCCGGGCCATTAGCACGTCATAAAGGCGATTAAAGGGGGCATCATAATCGTAGGGGTCAGCACCAAACAAGCGGATATGCGGGTAGTCGGCAAAGCGCTCGATAAAATAGCGCTCAAGGTCCGCCTCTACAGCACGGTGCTGGGCGATATTGTCAGGATCTATCCAGAGGTTGTAGCGGATGGCCATTATACAGGCTCCTGTAGCCCCAGTGGGCCGGGGCAGAGTCGATCAGTCGGACTCAGGCGCGTCTTGCAGATGCGCCGTCAACGCCTCGCGTAAATTGCCTTCAATGGGCATGGCGCATTTGGCGTCGTGGTCATACTGCACCATCACGGTGTGACCAAGATTAGTAAGTTTGCCGTGCTGACGGGCCTCTTGCGTCACGGTAAATGAACTATTGCCCAAGCGCGTTAGATACGTACGTATTTCGATATCGTGACCGTAAAACAGTTCAGCCCGGTAGTCGACCTCCATGCGCGCCATAATCAAGCGCCATTTTTGGGGATTTAAATCAGGGGTGAACAGTTTGAACAGGTCATTGCGGGCCAGCTCAAACCACGCTGGCAGGCGAGTATTATTAATATGTCCTAAGGCATCGGTGTCATAAAACGCTGGCTCAATGGTGCGTGTAAACATGGCGTGTCCTTGTTATGAAGGGGCGAGAAGTGAATATTGGTATAGCTGGGTTATTCAGAATTATCCCAAGCAAGCGCTTGGTCAAGTGCTTGCTTACACCAAACGCAGACCTCGCTGGTCGAGCCAGGCGGCCTCTAATGCCTCTTGCAGAGGGGCTTTTAAATGCGCGGGAAGGGCATCATGAGCCGCTTGCAGTGAATCAAATGAGCGATTGCGTAGCCAGCAGTATGCCCAGGCACAGGCTTCAGACTCGCTTTCCGGAGTAGGACGGGCGGGCATTTGATTAAGCAGGAAGACCGCCGTGCGCGGTGCCCATAGCGGCATCTCGCCAAACTCATCCTGGCTCCACTGTTCAAGCGTCGTGCCGCTGGGCGTGGCGTCGGGGGTGCCTAATTTCGCAACCCGCGCCGTTTCGGCCAAAATTAGCGCTAGCTGGTCACTATTCGCTTGCCCAAGCGAGCGCCATTGCCGCAGCAGCGCAGATAGTCCCGCCCGCATCTTGGTATAAAAGTCATCTTGCGGCATGCTCGGCATAACCCCTATTGAATGAGTGAGATGAGTAATGGTCTATGATTTTGCCACGCCTGTGGAACGGCGCCACCCTGAAGGTGGTTGGGCATCGCAAAAATGGCACCGCTACGGCGACGACATATTTCCGCTGTGGGTTGCTGATATGGATTTTCGCTCCCCGCCCGCGGTGATTGATGCCTTAAAGGCGAGGGTAGCTCACGGCGTGTATGGTTATGGTGAAGTGCCCGCTACGTTAACAGAAACCCTCTGCCAGTGGAGCGCTCTCCACTATGACTGGCCCATAAAGCCCGAGTGGCAGCAGTGGCTACCCGGCGTCGTGCCTGCCTTGCATCTGGCCGCGCTGGCACTGACTGAGCCGGGCGATGGCGTATTGACGGTGACGCCGATCTATCCGCCCTTTCTGGCCGTCGCCGAGCGCACCGGACGAGTGCCCCAGCAAGCGATGTTGGCAGCGCCCGCAGCACCTGGTGAGCCTTGGCAGCTAGATATTGCCGCCCTGGAAGCCGCAATAACGCCGCGTACCCGCTTGCTGCTGTGGTGCCAGCCCCACAACCCCACGGGCCGTCACTGGCGGCATGAGGAGCTTGCGGCACTCGCTGAGCTGGTGGAGCGTCATGATCTCTGGGTGGTGTCGGATGAGTTGCACTGTGACCTGCTATTAGACGAAGGCGCGCGTCACCGGCCATTAGTGGCGGCATTTCCTGAACTTGCCAAGCGCACCATTACCCTGTGGGCGCCGTCGAAAACGTTCAATCTGGCGGGCTTAACCAGCGCCTGTGCGGTGATTCCTAACCCTGAGTTGCGCCAGCGTTTTGCCGCCGCATCAAAAGGGCTACTGCCTGATGGTAATATCCTTGGATTAGTCGCAGCACAAGCGGCGTATCGTGATGGTGAGCCATGGCGTCAGGCGTTGTTAAGCGTGCTCCGCCAGCACCGAGCGATGTTAGAGGCGCGGGTGGCTAGCTGGCCGGGTGTTCGTTGGCATGCGCCAGAGTCGACTTACCTAGCCTGGCTGGATATGCGTGAGGCGGGATTGGGCGACGCGCCGTATAAAACGCTGCTGAAAGAGGCGGGGGTAGCGCTTTCCGATGGGGCGGCCTTTGGCTGCCCCGGCTTTGTGCGGCTTAACTTTGGCACCACCGCCTCCCAGCTGGAAGCGGCGCTGTCACGTATGGATGTACTGCTGAAGCGGAAGTGAAGAAACGTTAGAAGAGCCGCTTAGTAGAGCATGGCAAAGAGCTTACGGCGGTAAGCAACGGTCAACGGGTGGTCGGCGCCTAGGGCATCAAACACCTGCAGCAGCGTTTTACGCGCCGCGTCATCGTTGTAGGCGCGATCTTGCTTCATTAGCGTAAGTAAGGCTTCCAACCCTTCATCGTAATGCCCATCGGCCACTTGGCGCAGAGCGCGTTGATACTGCGCTTCGCTATCGGTGCGCTCGCCCAGGGCGGCGATCTCGTCGCTTGAGAGCGCCTGCTCACTAAATTCAATGCTCGCGCGAACGCCCCGCGCCGGTGCTGCGTCGCGCTCTTCCGGCGGCAGGTTGTCCAGCACTTCCCGCGCTTCATTGCCTTGCCCTTCCGCCAACAATACGCGGGCGAACGCTATCTGATAGGCGTAGTGCTCCGGATACTGGCCCATCAACGTTTGGTAAATCTCACGGGCGGCAGCCGTATTGCCAGCTTTAAGCGCTGTTTCCGCTTCCTCTTCGGGAGTGGGCGGCGCTTCGCCGGGGGCGGGGAAGTAGCGGTTCAGCCACACGCGGACCTCTTTTTCCGGCAGGGCGCCCTGGAAGCCATCGACTAACCCGCCCTGGCTAATCAGTTTCACATCGGGCACGGAGCGCACGCCGAGCTGGCCAGCTATTTCAGCATTCGCTTCGATATCAAGCTTGGCAAGCAGGAAAGCGCCTGCGTACTCAACCACCAGCTTATCCAGGACCGCTAATAGCGTGCTACTGCTACCTTCAGAAGGCGAGTAGCAGCCCATTAGCACCGGTACTTGCATAGAAGCTTCCAGCACCTGCTGAATATTGCCTGCATGGAGTTCAATAATCACATCTTCAGGGTGCACTGGCACTTGCTCAGCGTTTGTTGCGGCGGCATCAGCGTTGCCAGTATCCGCAGTTAGCGGTTTACCAGAGCGGGGATCAATAATCTGCATGGGTAGACTCAGTGTCAAAAATGGAAAATAGTTATCCATGATATGCAGGCGTGCAGAGGAGGATTCAAGGAAAAGGTGGGAAATAAAACTCAGGGCGCGATTATGCGCCCTGGCAACGCTATTGTTTTTGACATGGTTTCTAGCATGGTTTCTGATATTGCTTAAGGAATAATGCGTTCCGCTCGCAGGCGAGCGAAGAGGTCGAAAAACGCTGCACGTGTTTCGCGGAAATGGTCAAAGCCGAAGTCACGAGATTTGGTAACGTCGTTGACGCACTCAAGCTCGCGCCCAAGATCTGCATCGGTGTGCCACCACGAGGCCAGCTTGGTTACGTCGGCTTCAATGAGATTGTTTTGCTCGGCAATTTCCGCCCAGGTAGGCGCAATGTCGACCATCTGTTCTGCTAAAGGCTGCGGTGTTTCCGGACAGCCTGCCACTTCAAGCTCAAAGAACTCACCAATTTCACGCCACAGTCGACGCCAGCGGAAAACATCACCATTGACCGTGTTGAAGGCTTCATTGTGAGCGCCAGGCGTCGTGGCTGCCCACTCCAACTGCCGTGCCAGTACCAGTGCATCGGTTAGATCGGTCAACGCATTCCACTGCACTTGGGAGCCAGGGAAGATGAACGGCTTGCCTGTCGCTTTGCAGATAGACGCATAGACCGCCAGGGTCACACCCATATTCATCGCATTACCGCGGGCATAGCCGATCACTGTGTGGGGACGGTGTACGTTCCAGCTAAAGCCATCTCGCTCGGCCGCCGCGAACATGATGTCTTCCAGCGTGTAGTAGAAATTCTCGCCGGGTACGCGGGGCGCTGATTCACGAAACGGTGTCTCGGTCTTTCCGCTGCCGTAGTTCTCGAAAGCGCCCAAGTACTGCTTGGTGCCCGTCACCAATGATACATGCGTCAAACCCGCGCCCTGCAAAGCGTCAAGCAAGTTGTGCATCATCGCGCCGTTGGCTTCGACATTAGCCTTCTCATTGTCGCGGCGTACCCAGGTGCAATAGAAAACGTGGGTGATGGGTAACCCAGCCAATGCTTCAGCCGTGGCCTCACGATCCAATAGATCGGCGGCGACTGGAATAACCCCCGCCTGATCAGAGGGGCGGCGAGATAAGCCGTACACGGTCCAACCGCTAGCGGTGAGGTAGCTTGCTAGATTGCCACCGGTAATGCCGGTGGCGCCTACGACAAGCGCTGTGCCTTTTCGCATCGTTAACTCCTTCATGCAGACAAACTATTCGGAACGGACAGGAAAACAGTATTGGTGTCCGGTGAAAGTGAGTTTGATCCGCACTGATCATTGCTACAATCAGAAAGATAGCAAATCTTTATTGCGCTAGGAGCAACCCAATGGATCTCAATGCACTACGTATTTTTGAACGCGTCGCCGCGACCAGCAGTTTTACCGCTACCGCGCGCCACTTTCATCGCGCGGTGTCATCAATTTCCCGCCAAATTGCCTCTCTGGAAGAGTCATTGGGCCAACAGTTGTTCTATCGCCACACGCGCGCCGTCACGTTGACTGAGGCGGGCTGGCGCTATTATCAGGAGGTTCGTGAGATACTTGAGCGGCTCGACCTAGCAACGGAAGCGCTAACGGCGTCCACGGAAGAGCCTAGTGGGTTATTACGCCTTAATGCCCCGGTAGCCTTTGGTCAGCGCCAGATTGTGCCGATTCTGCACCACTTTCAGCGCCGCTATCCGGCAATCAAAGCGGAACTGATGCTTACCGATCGCTTAACCGATCCTGTACGCGAGGGTATCGATATCACCTTTCGAGTTGGTGCCTTGGCTGATTCCACGCTGGTGGCGCGACGCTTGGCTGCGATGAATTATGTGGTGGCCGCCGCGCCAGACTACTTGCAGCGTTGTGGTATCCCCAGCACCCCTGAAGACCTGTGCCAGCACGATTGCCTGCTCTATCAAGGTGAAATGGGCCGCCAGCGCTGGTACTTCCAGCATATGGATCAGCCGCAAGCCAGCGCTTATAAAGTCGACGGTAGCCTGTATAGCAACGATGCCGAGAGCTTGATGCGTGCGGCGTTAATGGGGCAAGGGTTGGTGATGTTTCCTACTTGGCTAATTGCAGACGAGCTAGCCTCAGGCATGCTGTTACCAGTACTCGAAGGGTGGGAGTGCGAGGTCATGCCGGGTAGGCGGGACATTCACGTGCTTTATGCCCAGCGCCGCCTGCACACGCGCAAGGTGAGCGCTTTTCTGGATCATCTATTTGAGACGGTCGGGCCTACGCCGCACTGGGACTGCTGGCGCGAGCGGAAAGCTGTTAACTAGCGTCTTGCCAGTCGCCACTGCTGATCTTCGACTGCTCTTCAACATTCGCGTTGAAAAGATAACACCAGGCTTCCCCGTGTCGGGTAGCCAGCACCGCTCGGTCGTATACACCTTCATTAGGTGCGTGGTGAAAATAGTCTTCCAACTGATCAAGCCGTTTTAATTGCTGGGCGTTGATGGCATAAATTTCGACCACGGAGCCATTTGAAGGGGCTAATTTAGCTCCCGGGTAGGGACCAAGATCATACAGGGTAATAGCGGCCAAGCGGTCATGGCCGATGAGTGTCGCGCCTTCAAGCCAGTGGTGATTACGTTGCCCCTGTTTCAACGTGCCGTAGACACTGACCCGTGGGCAGCGCTGAATATCGCTTTGTAAGTGATTCATCGTGTCGCCTCCATAAGCAGCAGACGCAAAAAAGCCGCTACCTTTCGGTAACGGCTTTTTCTATATTTGGTAGCGGGGACCGCTGGGTTTGAAATAAAAAGCGAACCGATGACCTTCCAGACTTCCAGAGTGATGATAATCTGAACCTGACACCTTTTTCAAAGACTCTTCATAACGCTCAGACACAAAAAAACCAACACCCGTCAAGGTATTGGCCTTTTCTATATTTGGTAGCGGGAAAGACCGGATTTGAACCGATGACCTTCGGGTTATGAGCCGGATTGATTTGATTTCCTTAGCATTGCTTTATTTGTTGTTATTTGTCCAAAGTAGCTGCTATATAAGGGTTTTCGTCGGTTTTTGAAATGCTGTTTAGGTAATTTAAGGTCAATTTCGCACGCTAAAGAGTGTCACAGAATAAAATGTAAAATTTACAGCATAAATGACCGTTAGGCTGTTGCTGAGGTCGGCAGCGGGTTAGCCGGACTCTGAAACCGGCGAGAATGGCATCAGAGGTTTTGTCAGAACGGATTGTTTGGTATGCCAGTTCCCGTGAGATGGCGCTGGGTGGATGTTCCAATTGTCGGGCGATGGTTCGGATTTAGTAGTGAACCCGCATCTGCATGATGGCGGCTCGGTCTTCAGTAGAGAGGTCGCAATAGCAGTGAGTCGTGGCAAAACCATACCGGAGGGTCAGATATTGCATTTGGTCATTGAGACCGCCAACCCAGGTGCGAATAGTCAACGGCACCTTATTGGTGATACGGCTACAGTGGAAGCAGCTTGAAGCATTCGATTGATGAGTTTATTATATCTGAACTGATATAAATTTATGGCAGTTAAGGAGCCAGCGTGGCGCGCAAGAAACCTGTTGCATTCGTTGGAGACTCGAAGGATCGGCTGCGCGACTTCTCTCTGGACGCCAAGCGAGAAGCGGGGTTTCAGATAGACAAGATTCAGGCTGGAGGCCAGCCGGACGATTTCCGCCCAATGCCAAGCGTTGGCCCTGGTGTCATGGAAATCCGCATTCGGGAACACAACGGCGCCTTTCGGGTCTTCTACGTGGCCAACCGGGGCGACGCGGTATTTGTGCTCCACTGCTTCCAGAAGAAAACCCAGCAGACCGCCAAAAAAGACATCGACTTGGGCAAGCAGCGATACAAGGAGCTGCCCTGAGCCCAACCACCAAGCGAGGTTAGAAAATGGCCATCGAGTATTACGACAGTGTGTGGGACGCCATCGAGGACACTCCTGAAGAGGCGCTGAACATGCGGCTGCGCTCCGAGCTCATGGCGAGGATTGCTGGCCGTGTAAGGGAGTGGGATATTACTCAGAAAGAGGCTGCACATCGTCTGGGAATCACCCAACCCCGCCTCAACGACTTGCTGAACGGCCAGATTAATAAGTTCAGTCTCGATGCTTTGGTCAACCTGACGGGGCCAGCTAACTTCCATCTCGAACTGGAGATTGAAGACGAGAAGGAAGTAGCCGCCTGAGAGTGACCAGATAAACTGGGTTCAGCTAGACAAGTGAAGAAATTCTTGGCCTCAGTTCACTTGATGAGCTTTTAACGACTGACTGCCTCTCAAAGGCTAGAGCAATCTGGTTTGCCCGGAAGCGATAAACTTATACCCCATAGCCTTATAGCCTTTCTCACGCTTTCGGAACATTCGCTCAAGCATAGGCAGGCCAGTATCCAAGTAATCATAGACAGTGACTTCTAGTTTGCCTTCGGTGTCTCGATGGAGTCTGCCTGCATACTGTGACAGCGTTCCTTTCCATGCGATGGGCAGAGCTAAAAACAGGGTGTCCAGTCGAGGCAAGTCAAAGCCTTCTCCAATGTATTTCCCGGTTGCAACGATGACTTGAACCCTATGCAACTCTTTTTCTGCCAACTGGCGCTCTTTGACGCGCATCCCACCACGTAAGATAACTGACGATATGGATTCAGCATCCAGCAGTGTCGCCAAGGTCTCGGCATGTTCTCGTCGTTCCGTCAGCACAAGGCAATTTGCTTGGTTGTGCGCACAGCTTGCAACATCCTGAACAATGGCCTCATTTCGGGCGCTGCTCTGGGCAAGCCAATGGTAAACCGATGCGATATGGGGCCGCACACTAGGCTGGCAGATGTGGGTGGGTGGCGTTTCGTGATGCTCTCGAACAATGACGCGTTGGATAAATCGGTTACTGTGTTGCGCCTGGGCTTTGTGACGAATGGGCCCTGCAACCATCAACATGATTTTTTGGTGGCCATCCTGACGATCAGGCGTTGCTGTCAAACCAATGACGTATCGAGCGCTGACCTCATTAAGCAACATCTCGTAACGTGGCGCTGAGATATGATGGCATTCATCGATGATGACTTGCCCGTACTCCTTGACCAGCTTCGAGACCGTATTGTCTTTCTTATTGATCAAGCTTTGGTAAGTGGCAACGTCGACCTGCCCAGTAGGTTTCTTTTTACCGCCGCCAATTACACCGATGGGCGCCCCCTCAAGGAAGGTGTCGAGTCGCTCCTTCCATTGATCAAGTAGCTGACGACTGTGCGTGAGGATCAGTGTGTTGACTTGCCGCCTGGTTATCACGCCAATAGCCGTTACGGTTTTACCGAAAGCGGTCGGTGCATGAAGTATTCCGGTATCGTGTTGGACAAGTGCCTGCACCGCCTTATCCTGGTCGCCACGCAGCGTTGCTTTTAGGCTGACTCCAGGTAAAAACTGGCCTGATATTCTATGGTCATCAATGTCCACCGTGATTCCTTGTTCCAGCAGCAGATCCTGAAGCTCATCCAAGCAGCCTCTGGGAATAGAAAGATAACCTTGCTCAATATGGGCGCATGATATGTAGCGAGGGATGCCATGCGTCGAGAAACGAAGCGACTGTGTTTTGAAAAATACAGGATTAGCAAAGCTGGCCATTCGCTTTATTCGTGCCGCCAATGCTCCAGGAATGCCTAATAACTTTATATAAATGTGACTGGTCAGGATGAGCGTGATGCTTTCAGGACATCCAGAAAGCTTCCCTGTATCAACCGGTAACGTTGACTCCCACGGCAACACAGTATCTGCAGTCACACCGGAATTAGCCTCCTTGCCGATCAGCTCTTCAAGCTGAGCTGATGAAAGTGTCTGTTGCTGACTGAGCAGTGCCCATTGATCCGGGTATGGCGTAAAGTTGTCGTCGACGAAGACGGTGCATCCGCGACTTCGCGCCTCGTGTTGAAGCGGCAGGGCAATCAGATTGCCAAACCCACCATCAGGCATGGTGTCTTGGTTAGGAAATAGCCGGTCATAGGAGTCGAAGGATAAGCCTGGATGAAGCTCCATGGCCTTATCCAACAATTTGAATCCCAACCTCCTCGCTGACGAAGCTTGAACAGCTTCTGAAAAGAAAAACCATAGATGGGCACCCGCACCGGACCGAGAAATCTCCACAAGAT
This sequence comes from Halomonas sp. NPDC076908, assembly GCF_050269715.1. NCBI lineage: Bacteria > Pseudomonadati > Pseudomonadota > Gammaproteobacteria > Oceanospirillales > Halomonadaceae > Halomonas > Halomonas sp. NPDC076908. The sequence continues at coordinate 15,229 of NZ_JBNNIW010000032.1, forward strand.
AGGGTACGCCTTCACCACGACAGACCTGGGCTAGTGCACGAACATCCGCTTTCCAGTCCCCCTTATCAAAATCCGCCGCCAGCAAGTAACAAGAGCTATCCGGTAGTAAAGGGTAAAGGCCAGTCACATGTTTGCCAGACAGGTGGTCATAAACTGCATCAAAATCGAGGGGCTTGAAATTTTTGTGTCGACATTCTCCGCACTTGATCCGTGGTTTCTGACAGATGCCCGGCATCCACTCATTCGCACAAGCGACAGCATAGCCGGAACGGCCGCCGGAGCTCTGCCAGCGAACCGCATAAACATCCTGCCTGCCTCGAAAGAGTTTTCGGTATACTTCGATTTTCTGGCCAGGGGTGAGTAGCGGTAAATCATGTCGGTTTGCAGAGCGATACAGCTCTTGCTTTCGAGAAAGGAGAGCAGCCTTTTCTTGCTCAAGCTCTGATAGTCTCAGCTCAATAGTGACGAGTTCTTGATCTGTGCGGATACCTACCTCGTGCCCAGTAAAGCTATAGGGGTCTACGGTTTAACAGGTTAGAGACGCTTATTTGTAGTCTAGCTTATCGTCAGCACTCGGCTGACAGACCACACTCGTCACCATAAAAATTTACGGCGATCTATTTTGATATAATAGTAATGCATTGGACTGACAACACTGAGGCATGGTGTGACAAAGTTGGTAATATCGAAGATCAAATCCCCTTCCGGAGCGCTCGCTGAGATCGAGCGAGTCAACATTAACATTGCCAATCAATTGCCCGTGTCGTCATGGCTGAATGCTGAATTAGCCGATACCTTACTTGCCTACCATCCCGTTTCTGTGCAAAAGGTCTCGAGGCATTACGAAGCTGTCAGTGGATTTCGCGCGTTTCATGCCGTTAGTGCCTTGCTGGATCCAGAGGCCTCCATCTCGGTAGGCATCACAGATGCTCACGAATCTGATCTGGTCAGAGGAGCGTTGTTTGAGCTTATTAGCCATAGCCTGATGCACTGTCCTGAGGCTGTGGATGCGAAAGAGCGCGTCTATCGACAGTTGAAAGAGCTCTCCATTACGCTGCGTAAGACGCACGGCATCAAGGTGCCTAAGAGTCTGTCCACACGCAATCTAAAGGCATTAATGGGACTAGAAGAGCGCCGCATCACGCATTCAAGGAAGCGGAAGTCAGAACTCCAGCGGATCATGGAGTCCCAATGACATGGTGATCCAGGCGGATCTAGAGCAACTGGTAACATTGAGTGGCGTGGAGCTTTCCTGCCTGGAAGAGTTGTTTGCGCTGCTTAAAGCGCCGGATGATCTAACCCACCTTCGCCTGGTGTTGGAAAACGTGAACCGTGCTTTACAGGCAGTTCAGGGAACCCAAAGAATTCGGGAGGATCTTGATGATGCGACCGAGAAAAAGGAGGAGAAAGACCTCTTTCATTACCTTCCTGTCATTACCCAGATTATCGCCGTGCTAAAGGGATGTGATCGCGAAAGCTGTCCAGAGACGTGGTTAGATCAGTCGGGGAAGCAGCGCGGCATTATCAATGACCACCCTGAGTGGGCGATGCTGATTCTTACCCCCGATGCTGAGTGCTATGGCAATGATGCGTATTGGCAGCATGCCGGTGTAGTTATGGCGTGCTCAGCCGTTCAGCGAAAGCGGCACCAAGCACATATCGGCTCCGAAATCACCGCTGCTTGTCGTGATATCCGGACGATTGGCAATGGCAAGAAGTCGCTCGGGCTGTTGGTAGAGATTGAGATGGACACCACGCTTAAAAGCTACCATCAACAATATCTGCTGAAGAGCGACGAGATCCTCGAGCCGCTGTCGGGTATCGAGCTGCTCGTTCGAAAAGTACTCGACCATAAGGGAAAGACGAGAGACGGTGGGGGTGGCGGTGGTCATCCGGCCCGAACGATTGATCGACACATTCAGGTGTCGGATTCGGATGATGGGGAAGATGAAGGCCCAGAGCAATCGATGCAGCTGTTGGAGTCGGTCGGTGACGAGCAGGCGCAGGGCCGTCAGCGTGCCGCCGGTCTGCACCCCAAAGAATCCCAGACACTGCGTGCTGTTTCCTTCACGGAAAGTAAAGCATCCCCCACATTAGGGTTTGATCTAAGGGACTTGATCCGGCGCCAGAGCAGCCGTATCCAACATATCAGCCAGTCCAACCAGAGGCTTCCTTTTCGCTACGCCAGCTTAAGTCGGGTCGAGCTATCGCTGGCGGCGAAAGCAGCTTTCGAGCTATTTACGGGCCGGGGCCGCTTTGAACAGCGTGATGAAGAAGATGTCTATGCCGGTCTACTGCTGCTGTTGATGATCTGGCTTGGACGTCCCGTTGAGCAGATTCTGGGGATGCGGGTCTATAACCATCGACATGAGCTACCGAAACACCGCAAGGACGTACTCGCTTTTTTGATTGAAGAGCACGCCTTTGTGCTGCCCATTCCGTCGCCGGAGTGGCGTAACAGTCTCCAGGACGACGCAAAGAAACTGCTCTTTACAGCCGGTGGGAGCACGCCTGCATTGGTGGATGAGGTGGTGGTGGTCGCCAGTCCCGTGCGGATGGGAAGTTTATCTCGCGTCTCAGCTTGGTGCGGAAAAGTCGGACAAAATATCGCGAACTGTTTCCCGAATGTCGTCATGGCGGCATTGAGGAGGCAATGCGGGCGGCGGTTTCAAAGATCAACCGCGCCCACCGTATGCGGCTGACACCCCGTCGCATCAGTCAAGCGCTGTTCGATGAGATCGTCGGCCACTCCAGCGATTGGGTCGATGCTTACCTGTTGACCGGGCACCGTTTCACCGTCGCTGACGTGGCCGCACATTATTACAGCGTGCCGGCTGGCTATCTTGAGACACTCTATCATGCTGCTGCTGTTTCGCTGCGCAACAGCATTTATCAGTACCTTAGCGTAGAAGAAAAGCATTACTACGCCTTCAAACAAGTCGTTCAAAACAGGGGCGACCATGGCAGTAAGCTGAACCTCAAACCGATATTGCTGACACGCTTGGTCAAACACCTGAAAGGCGAACTGCGGGCAGCTAGGCGCCTTCAGCCTGGGGAGGAGACTTGGCGGCAAACGCATAATCATTACGTGGCTTATATCGCTTTCTGGTTACTGTTCGCAACGGGCTACCGTGCTGTCAATGACTTGATTTTTCGCTGGCGGGAAATCGATTTTGCATCTGGTTTTCTAGCTATCTCCGATAAAGATGACGAAGCGATGAGTCAGGCACGGGTGGCTTGGCTGTTGCCGGAATTGCGTGATCAATTACGCCAGTATGCAAGCCACTTGGAAGTTCTACAGGCTCGGCTTTATCAACGTGCATCTCTTTACGAGCACCTTGAAGCAGTGTTGAGTGAGCCTCAGCCAGACGTGCCGCTGATGTTCTTTATCAGTGACAGCTGGCAGATGGTTCAGCTATCTCCAGAGAATCTGCGGCGTCACGTTCCCGTCTTTACGCTGCCGGTCAACGCCAGCCGGCATTACCTTCGCAGCGCTTTACGTGCTGAAGGAGTTTGTGGCGAACTGGTTAATGCCTTCATGGGGCACGCTCAACAAGGGCAGGAGCCATTTGGTGCCTTCTCTACTTTGACCCCTGTCGAGATGTTTCGAGAGCTAGCGCCTGTCCTCAGTAAAATGCGCCGGGAAGCGGGGTGGACGGTGCAGCGAGGGCTAGCGGATGTCTGACAATATCGAGGAAGTGTGGCGCGGATGGAAATTAATACAAGTTCCCGATGGGGCAGGGGGTGCTGAGGCGCGTCATCGTCAACATCTGGTTAATAGGCGTCGCCACCAAATGGCAGTGCTGGAACTGCTAAAGGAAACACATCCCGGTTTGGTTCACGGTGAGCGAAATATCAATGTGCCGCCTGACATCTCTCAGCAGTGGGAAGAGGCCTTACAAACCGGTGACAACCGTTCTGTCGTTGAAATTCGCAATAAGATGAATTTTCTGTCGCTAGGGTTGTCACGTGGGCAGCAGGAGTTGGGGTGGGACGTGCGAGTTCCGTCGCCGTTGCACTTGATCAGGCCAGCAGCAAGTCCCTTCACACCGTCATCTTTCAAAAAGTTAAGTGTTTATCGCGACTGGTGCCGACATGCTGACCTTGCGATTGAACAACCAGCTTTTCAAGCGCTTCTTTTACATGGCAATGGAAAAACAGGTCACCGCCGACTTGAACCCGACATGATCAGTTGGGGGCTGTTTCTCTATTATGTTATGACGAATGATAGCTTGTTGGGCAGCCAGCATGTGAGCGCGCTACCATTGGCTACCCGCACATTAGCAATCTACGAATCTTCTGCTTGGCTGTTATTGCATGAGACGGTGCCGGACGGCATGCCAGGGAAAAAAAGAGTACTGCCACGTAGCCGCTGGCAGTTAGGAGTCCCCGCATTGGCGGTGTTGATGCGCCATATCCATCAATTCGGTCACCCTAAACATTGTGACGGTTATCAGCAGGCGCGGGCTTATACCCAGACAGCTTGGCTGCATTTCTGTGGTGCTTTAAAGGCAGAAAAGATGTCACTTTCGGCGTTTCGTGAGGCTGCCACGACTGCTCTTCGCCTCAGTTTACCGGCTTATTTAGTGAATAGTGCAAATGGTAAACATCCAGGCACGTCGATTGCAGAAGAGCGTTGGCAGCAACTGCTTACCGGTGGATACGTAGAACATACCAAGCCAAAAGCCGAGCAAGGGGATAAATGTACAGCAGCCAGGCCTGGGCTAACGGCAAGGGGGGGCGTGCGCCATGAGCGTGACCAACCGCTGTATGAAGGGCGGGCTCTGCTGAAATCGTTACACGATATGCTCTACAAGCGTCGAAACCAAAAACGCCTCAAATTTGCTGATCTTTCTCGCGAACTGGAAAGTGCCGTCGTTGTTTCTCAACGTATGGCGCCTATTATTGAATGCCTGTGCCGCTGGCTACTGTTTCTGCATCAAAAGCAGAAGCGAAAGCAGTCGACACTCTATAAATATCTAGGCGTCAGCATGCCGCTACTCCAGACTATGGGAAACACGCCTGTTGATCAGGATAGGCTTGGGGCACTTGTTAAGTCTTATGAGCTTTTAGTTGAGCAAGCCAAAACAGAGAAAAACCGCCACTACCGTTGGGCGGTGTTGCGCTCATTCCATTCTTTTCTCGTGATTGATCAAGGACTGGCCAATGTCTCTATGGTGTTTGCTGACGGTGGGATAACTGTCGCGCATCACGCCGATGCCAATTGTCTGTCAGAGGATGAGTATCGTCTGATAGCTAGCTTTCTTACCTCCCGCTCGGCAAACATCATGGGGCAAATTCGCTATTGGATATTTGTGCTTGGATTTCGCGCTGGTCTCAGGATAGGAGAAGCACTTTCCATTCAGCTAGATGATGTCTTGCTCCATCAAGAGGTGCAGGATACTGACGTTACTCTTCTGGTTCGTAACAACGAGTATGTGGGGGTTAAGAGCCATGATTCACGGCGGCAGCTTCCGCTTCATTATCTGCTGACAGACAGCGAGCTGGAAGCATTCAAGGCCTTCATCGCCAATCGACAAGAGGTGACCCTTCACGGTCGTGTCATGCTGTTCGGTGAGGGGAGTGGTTCGGTGGCACCGCTACACGATGATGAGGTGCAGGCAGAGATCCACGAAGCCATGCGACGTATCACCGGGGATTACAGTCTGCGCTTTCATCACCTGCGTCATTCACTGGCTAATTATCTGTTGCTCTCTTTTCATGGGGTGGAGATACCCTGGACAGCGCCTTCCCATCATGCTTTTCTTTGGGACAAGGTCGCTGAGGGTCCCACGCGATCAGGGCTGTACTTTATCGCGCAGCTGATGGGGCATGCGTCCCCCGATGTGACATTACGAAGCTACTTGCACTTTACCTGCCTGCTCCTTGACCATTATTGCCACAAGCAGTCCTCCTCGATGGAGAGCTGTATTCCGAGCCACGCAATTGCTCAGTTGGAACCCTTGGCCAACGTGCTCCAAATCAAGCCGGCGATCCTGCGTAAGTGGAAAGAGCGCTTCGGCGAAAATCCGCCACGTTGGCTTAATAAGGCCTTTCCCAAATGTTCTGTGATAGACGTAGCTCAGCAGGCGTTTGCCCCCTATCCTGAATTGCCAGCCAAGATACTGCTTGAGCGCCAAGGTTTGAGTCAGCTATCGCTTGAGCAGGTTGCCGCCGCGCTGGATGCTTTGTATCAACGCGATTTTGACGACGTTGAGCATATCTTTAATTTGTGTAAAGGCGAGGCAGAGCGGCTAACTTTTTGCGCGCGGCGGGTTCTAACAGCGCGCACGCGGCAGGGGATGAGCGCGTTTCGTCACTACCGGATGACGAAAGGTAAGCAGCCAGCACCGAATGATTTCGCCCACCCACGCCTGGCAATGCCGCGCTCGCTGGTGGAACGCTCAGTGGCGAATGCGATGTACCAAGCCATCTGGTCACGGTGGTTTAGCCATCATCCGGATGAATTGCGTAGGCATCTTCGTTTTTTCTACCGCTACCACCGTGCCACCGACGGTCATGTATGGATTCGCGATGCCGATGATGGCTTGGCCTTTGTGAGTTGGGTGCTGGGTCTAGATGTTCACGTTAGAGCAGTCGTTGAGGTGACACCAAGTACGCGATCATCCCTGTCTGAGACACAGCAGCTGAGTGAATGGAAGAAGCGACTACCATCGCATCAACATAAGGTGGAATGGCGATCTAAACCTCCAGGCAACCGTTTTTCAAAACCGCTGGGCACGGGCAACGTTACTTTCTATGTAGTCAATGAGAATAAGCGCTCTCGAAGTGGCTACCCCGTGCGCTATGTGCTGGTGATGGCGTGTATCGTCATGGCGGCGTTCGCCGGAAAGACATAACCCTTCGTATACTGAGTCTGAGTTTGTTCAGCACTTGACGCCGCATAGTGCTCATGCAGACGACCTCGCCCAGCTATCCAAGAAAGAACTGGTCAAACTGGAATTACTACACTTTAGGTATGCATACAGCTATTGATGACACTTACCCTTGCGATGAAGGTATCTGAATAACCATTCCATCTAATGCTTCAGTCATCACAACCTGACAGCATAGCCTTGAGTTCTCTTTGGCTTCATTTGCGAATTCGAGCATATCTAATTCATCTTCACTTGGTGCACCAACTTCCTGCAGCCAGCTTGGATCAATATAACCGTGACAAGTAGCGCAAGAGCAAGCCCCCCCACACTCAGCAACAATTCCTGTGACACCATTTTTCACCGCTGCTTCCATAACAGACTGCCCTTGCGGAGCTTCGACTTGGACCCTTTCACCATTAGGCTGAATAAAAGTAAGTGATGGCATTAGAACCTCATTTAGTAAACATGTTAACATTTTAGGTTATTACAGCTTATGAGAAGCCATTTGTCAACACAAATGCTAGCGGTCATACGATTGTGGTTACCAATTATCTGATTTATAAATATTTCATCGCTATTGATTCATGCGATTAAAAAATAAAATGGAGTTTAAGATAGTAACCTAAGCGCATGCCCGTACATGAGTGGAAAAAATCCAGAAAAGCTCGCCATTTCAGGTTTAGAAGACGAAGCCGGCCTATAGAGTCACTTGTCTCGGCCAAATTTTTGACCATAATGTCTTGGGATCAACTGCATCATCCTAGCTTACACAAGGCATTACCATCTTAGTGAGGCACTTTGAAGCATTTAGTCTACAGGCGCTTGACTCGCGTGGATTTAAGCCATGTAGAGCATCGCACTACTTGGGCTATCTGCTTTACCGGGAGCTGGGATATTCTGTATAAGAGATTGGATAGTTGATATTTATTGCTGATTATTTGTCAACAAAATCTTAATCAATTATAGCGGATACGTCATTTTAGTTTCGGTTGGCGCTCTGCCCCCTCGCTGGTTGCTGCCGACTTTCAGAAAGTGACGCAGTGGGAAAACACTAACTAGCCGTTGACAACTCGCTTTGTAGCCGTTCTGGTGCGGCCAACAGTACCGCGTGCCGAAATGGATGGCTGCTGAATGGCCCCAAGGAGCTAACAAGCCCGCGAAGTAAGGGGTGAGCAATCAAACCGCGGAGATGTCGCTGATCACCAAGGTGCGTTGGCGGATCGAAGTGACTACTAATAGGTTAGGAACTCAAGCAGGAGTTCGGGCTGGAGAACTATGAAGGGCGCAATGGGCAGGTTTTTACCATCACGCCAGCCTGGTTTACGGAGCGGCCGCGTTGTTGGGGTCAAAAATAACCCACTGTTACCGGCACCTGTCCTACCCGAAAGGTGCCGGGCCCGGGGCCATACAGCGAGCTCCAAGGCATGCGAATAATCCCTTTAAAACACTATGTTGGCATTTGCATCAATATCTCATGATGATCTTGTATAGCCGATGGCTATGTTTGTGACATAGTAGAACTAGTGTCCAAGAGTATAATAGCGTAGTGTGCCGGAGCCTGTTCCAAACCCAACAGGCTGAATTTGCGTATCTTATGGATCATTGCAAACGGCAGCGGCTTCACACATTCAGTTGTGATATTTTCATCTATTGCGGCTTATTGTATACTTTACATACTTTCAGAGATTAGTTAACCACTAAAATGATTGCTTAATTTTGACCGTTAAGCGTCAGAAACAGAAGGGAGATCGTCAGGGTTAAGCTGTTGAAGCTCTTCGAGCAGACTCATTAGGGTCTGATATTTCTCTGGACCTAATGCTTGCTGTATTTTCTTGTACTGGCTAACCATTTCCTCCTGCATTTTACCGAACAGTGCATTGCCTTCGTCTGTTAGCGTAACACAAAGGCGGCGCTGGTCAGTTTCTGGTTTCCAGCGTTCAACTAGGCCATTCTGTTCAAGTCGAACCAGCACGCCAGTCAAACTGGGCGGCAGTATACAGGCGAGTTTCGCCAGCCGGTGGCTTTCCAGGGTTTGATCTTCAGATTGCCACAGGATGCGGATCACCCGCCACTGCTGTTCGGTTATGTTGTGGCGGTTGAGATGAGGCCTGAAGAAGTCCATCGCAGACTCACGGGCTTGCATCAATGCCAAAGTTAAGGAGGGGGTAGGGCGTGACATTTTTTGCCTTTTATAAATAGCCACCAGGATAAGCTGCCTGGTGGCACTGGAAGTATTATTTAATGCCCATGCACATATATTTAATTTCGAGATAATCTTCAATACCGTAATGAGATCCTTCCCGACCAACACCAGAGGCCTTGATGCCGCCAAAAGGTGCCACTTCCGTCGATATAATACCTTCGTTAATACCTACCATACCATACTCAAGTGCCTCCCCTACACGCCAGCAACGACCGATGTTTTGCGTATAAACGTAGGCGGCGAGACCAAAGGGGGTGTCGTTGGCCATGGCTATCGCTTCTGCTTCTGTACCAAAGCGAAACAGCGGTGCTAGCGGGCCAAAGGTCTCTTCGTTGGCGACGTCCATAGTAGGCGTGGCGTCGCCCAATACGGTGGGTTCAAAGAAGTTACCTCCCAGAGAGTGGGATTGTCCCCCGCATAACACTTTAGCACCCTGGCTTAGCGCATTTTCAATATGGCTTTTCACTTTATCGACCGCTTTTAGATTAATAAGCGGGCCTTGCTGGGCACCTTCTTCCGCTGCGGGTGCAACCTTCAGTTTACGAACGGCGGCGACCAGTTTCTCACTGAAGGCATCATAGACAGCATCATGAACCAGAAAGCGGTTTGTGCAGACGCAGGTTTGCCCGCTGTTGCGGAATTTGGACGCCAGAGCACCTTCAACTGCATCATCCAGGTTGGCGTCGTCAAAGACGATAAAGGGTGCGTTGCCGCCCAGCTCCATACTGACTTTTTTAATCGTACCGGCGCACTCTTCCATTAGCTGACGGCCGATTTCCGTGGAGCCGGTAAACGACAGTTTACGCACGCTTGCATGTTGAGTGAGTTCGCTGCCGATGGCACTGGCGCGCCCGGTAACCACATTAAACACACCCGCGGGGATACCCGCCCGTTCGCCAAGTTCGGCCAAGGCCAGCGCCGAAAGTGGTGTTTCGGAGGCGGGTTTGAGCACCATGGTACAGCCGGCTGCCAGGGCTGGGCCTGCTTTGCGGGTAATCATTGCCACCGGGAAATTCCACGGCGTAATGGCGGCAACTACCCCCACCGGCTGTTTGATGACGACGAGGCGACGACCCGGTTTATCGTTGGGGATGACATCGCCATAAACGCGTTTGCCTTCTTCGGCAAACCACTCGATAAAGCTGGCGCCGTAGTCGATCTCGCCTCGGCTCTCGGCAAGCGGCTTGCCCTGCTCCCAGCTCAACAGGCGGGCCAAGTCTTCTTTGTGTTCATGCATCAAGGTGAACCATTGGCGCAGAATAGCAGCGCGCTCCTTCGCCGTTTTATCGCGCCAGGCTGGCAGCGCGGCTTCAGCGGCTTCTATTGCCCGGCGTGTTTCTACGCCCCCAACCCGGGCAACATCGGTGATAGGCGTGTTGTCCGCGGGGCTGGTGACGCTAAAGGTTTCGCCGTTATCGGCGCTGACCCACTGGCCATTGATAAAAGCGTGTTGGCGCAGCAGGCGTGAGTCGTGCAGTTTCATGAATGATTCCTAACGTTAAATAGGCAGTGGGTTAAAAAAGCGGTGATAGGTGGCGTTAGTAAACCGACGGGGGCGTGGCCGCCGCTGGTGCGGTATCACCGTCGTCTTTAAAGCTGCTGGCCAACGCTTTCAGTGAGTTCATCAAGACGCTGGTGTCGACACCGACGGCGACAAAGGTGCAACCTAAGGTTAGATAGCGTGCTGCGAGCTGGCGGTCTGCCGATAAAATGCCGGCCGCTTTGCCTGACTGCTGAATGCGCTGGATGGCGTCTTCAATGGCGTTTTGCACCGTTTCGTGCCCCGGGTTACCGCGATGTCCTAGCGATGCGCTGAGGTCGGCGGGGCCGAGGAACACACCATCCACCCCTTCGACGGCGGCAATTTCATCAAGGTGCTTAAGGCCTTCCTGGGTTTCGATCTGGACTAACAGGCAGATTTCGTTGTCCGCTTTATCCAGGTAGCCGGGGATGCTGTTCCAACGCGAAGCGCGTGCCAGTGCACTGCCGACGCCACGAATGCCTTCTGGCGGATAGCGAGTGGCACGTACCAGCTCGCGGGCCTGTTCGGCGCTATCGACCATGGGGATCAATAGCGTCTGTACGCCGATATCCAGATACTGCTTGATCAGCGCGGTGTCGCCGACCTGTGGACGCACGATGGGGTGAGCTTGGTAAGGCGCGACGGCCTGCAGCTGTGCCAGTATTGTGCGCAGGTCGTTGGGAGCATGCTCACCGTCGATTAATAGCCAGTCGAAGCCCGCATTGGCAGAGAGCTCCGCGCAGTATCCATTGGCTAGCCCTAGCCATAGGCCAATTTGCGGCTCCTTGTTGGCTAACGCCTGCTTGAACGTATTGGTAGGTATCTCCATGCCATATCTCCTGCTTGTGTAATGAGTGGCGCTCGTTACCGCCCCGGGCGCCGAACCAGCCAGACGGTTACCTCAAGACTGCCTAAAGGGGAAAGATCGCGTTGATTTGGCCGGTGCCAGAACTGCCAAAAGGCTCAGTGAGTATTTCGGCAGGCGTGTCGTACTCTTCGCCTAATACGCCAAGCAGCATGGCGGTATCATGCATACCGCCTTCGCCGTAGCAGTGCTGAGCATATTCCGGCAGCATGGTGCGGAATTCTTTGAAGTGCCCCTGTCGCCACATCTCAACCACGCGTATATCCATCTGGCGGTCAAACTCACGCGTCCAGCGGTGCATGTTTTCCATTGCATCGCTGTTATCGCTAAATCGGTGGGAAAGAGACCCTGAGGCCAACACCATGACGTTGTGATGGCTGGTCTTGATAGCGCGTCGTATGGCTTCGCCAAATTTGATGCTTTCATTCAGGTCGTGCCAGGCATCCCAGGCCGCAATCGACACCACTTTGAGCGCCTGCTCCTCAGGGACTCCCATGTGCATATAGCGCATAGGTACCAGGGTGCCGTACTCAAGCTTCAGGCTTTTGATATTGTGCGCCATGGTGCGAATGTCTGAACGGTTCGCTTCCGTGGCGATCAGCTCGCCGAGGTCGGGGCAGCCTGCGTAGTTGTAGGTCATGTCTTGAATAAAGTGGGGCAGTTCGTTGCTGGTATAGATACCTTCAAAGTGATTGCTGCAGTTAATGTGATACCCACTGTTGACCAGCCAGTGGGTATCGAACACCAGCGCAACATCTGCGCCTAATTCGCGGGCGCGACGGCCGATCTCCTTGTGCCCGGCAATGGCCTCAGTCCGGCAGCCGTGGTGTTTGCCAGGCTGTTCGGATAGGTACATCGAAGGGACATGGGTCACCTTGGCGGCTAAAACAATTTCGCCCATTTTATTCCTCTCAGTGCGGCGTGGCGCTTGACATACGAGCGGCTATCTCCGGTGGGTGGCTTGTCGCCATGGAGAGTAGCTTCGTTAGTTTGTTGATATAGACAGAAAGATGAACAAGAGATAACTGAAGCCTTGACGGATCAATCCATACCAGGAGCAGCGTTTAGGGTTAAGACGCGCCCACCCAGGAGCAGACACATGGCGTTGACCCCCATTCCCAATATCACGATCGGTCAGGAGTACGATCAGCGGTATGCTGACGAGGCGGTGCATTACGATGCCCTCAGGCCGATGGCGGACTTCTTCGGGCGCAACATGCCGGTTCATCACCATGACCGATTTTTTCAGGTGCACTACATCAACAGTGGCATGGTCAGGGTTTACCTGGATAATCGGCAGTATCATCAGCAAGGGCCGATGTTCTTTTTGACGCCGCCTGGGATTCCCCATTTGTATACCACCGAAGAGGGCAGCGATGGTCATGTGCTGACGGTGCGCCAGCAATTGGTATGGTCGCTGCTTGATGAGTGCCCAGACCTTGGCAGTATTGGGCAGATTACGCCCGTTTGCGTTGCCACCGGTCACGTCAGCTCGGAGGCCCGCCATGAAGTTGCCCGCATTGAGCGGCTTTTCGATGAGCTGGGGGCGGAGTTTGCTGCCGAGCGTAAAGGGCGTGACGTGGCGCTGACGACCCTGACGCTGTTGCTGTTTATCAGCAAGTTTCGGCTTTCGGCCAATTCCCTCAAGGCGCAGCATGTGCGGCATGACGAGCTGATGCTGTTTCACCGCTTCAATCTGGAAACCGAAGCGCACTTCAAAGCGCACTGGACGCTGTCGGCGTACGCTTCGGCCCTTAACGTGACCTAGGCGCGGCTCAGTAGCGTGTGCCGTCGTATCGTTGGGGTGCCCAGTAAGCGATTGGTGCATGAGCGGCTGATGCAGGAAGCTCGCCGGATGCTGACCTTTACCGGTATGACCGTCAACGAGATTGGCTACCAGTTGGGCTTCCAGGATCCCGTCTACTTTTGTCGCTTCTTTGCTCGCCATGCCGATACCACTCCCTCAAATTACCGCCACCATCAGCTTAGCCAGTCGTGAGCAGGCGTTGACGGGGTATGCTTTAATCGAAGCGCAGCTTCACCGTTCCAAGGGGGCCAAAGTCGGCTTCAATATCGCTACCGGAAGGGCATTCCACCGGGCCGATAAAAGAGCCCGACAGCACCACTTGTCCTGCTTCAATACGTTGGCCATAAGTGGCCATGCGGCGGGCCAGCCAGACTAACCCGGTTACCGGATCATCCAGCACGCCCGCTCCCAGGCCGGTGGCCACGACGTTGCCATCTTTCTTGACGATGGCACCCACCCAGCGCAGGTCAAAAGCCGTCGGCGAGTGACGTTCGTTGCCAAGCACAATGCCCGCATTGGCCGCATTGTCGGATACCGTATCGACAATCAGGCGTGTCTGGCCGGTAGCAGCATCCTGACGAACGATGCGCGTATCCAGAATCTCCAGCGAGGGCACAACGTAATCCGTGGCCGCCAGCACATCCTCCCGGGTTACTTCACCTTCCAGGGGCGCTTTCATGACGAAGGCTATTTCAGCTTCGATGCGGGGTTGAATAAAGTGATCCTTGGCAATCACGGCCCCTGTCGAAAAGCGCATGTAGTCATAAAGCACGCCGCTATCAGGTGTATCAATCCCCAGGGCGTCCTGCATTACCTTGGAAGTCAGGCCGATTTTCCAGCCAATGACGTCATGCTCGGTCTTTTTTTGTAGCTGAGCCGCTTGGATGGCATAGGCATCATCCAGCGTCATGTCGGGATATTGGCACGACAGTAGGCCGATCTGCTCGCGGTTTTTTTCCGCCGCCAGAAGTGCTTCGGCGGCAGCGGATATCTGGGCGTCAGTTAATGGCATTTTTCTCATCCTCCACGCCGTTGACCAGTTTGCCGATGCCTTCCGCTTCGACCTCAATGACATCGCCAGGCTTCAGCCAGATAGGGGGCTCGAAGCGCGCACCGGCACCGGTAGGCGTACCGCAAACGATAACGTCGCCGGGCACTAGGGTGGTAAACGTGGAGACGTAGTTCACGATATAGCGAAAATCGAACATCATGCGCGAGGTGCGGTCGTTCTGGCGTACTTCGCCGTTGACCCAGGTAGTCAGCTCTATATCGTCTAACTGAGAGGCGTTATGGAACGGCACCAGCCATGGCCCGATAGCGCCGGTAGCGTCAAAGTTCTTCCCCTGGGTGACGTTGAATTTGGCATGTCGTACCCAATCACGAATGGTGCCTTCGTTGCATAGGGTAAGCGCGGCAATATGCTCGTAAGCCTTCTCTTTTGAAATACGCCGGCCGCCCTTGCCGATAACGATGGTCACTTCACCTTCGTAGTCGAGCTGCTCGCTTTCGGGGGGGCGTACCAGGTTTTGGCGGTGGCCGACAAAACTGCGTGGGAAGCGAATGAACAAGGAGGGCTTGCTGGGGGCGGCCTGGCCGTCTTTATACTCTTCATTACGCGACGGAAAATTAACGCCGACACAGATCAATTTCTCAGGGTTGGCGATGGGAATCAGGTAAGTGACATCTTCTTCACGATAGCTTGGGCGGCGACCTTCTGCGACATTCAACAGTTCGTCGATCGCGCCCGCTTCAATGACTTCTTTAAGGCCTTTGAACCGATGACCAAACTCTGGCAGTAGATCAATGATTCCGTCAGCGGTAACAACGCCGTAACGATCCGCGCCATTAGCTTGAAAAGCGGCCAGCCGTGGGGCCAAGGGGGCACTCATGACATATTCTCCTGGGCCCGGCTGAGCCGGGCCGTTTGGTGCGAAACCTGGAAGATGCAACCAGGCGCTGTTAAGGGGCGATGATCGGCGTGGCCTTTAGTTGAGATGCTTTGGTCTCAACACCCTTAAAGAGCGAGCCGTGCTCAAACCAGGAACGCGGCGCTGGCGCCCCCCATAGCGTTTGCCGCTGGGGGTCTTTCAAGTCCCACTTGATCGGTTCGAGATCCGGGTCAACGGTCTGATAATCAGAGCAGTAGATTTCGATGCGGTGGCCATCCGGGTCGAGGATGTACAGGAAAAATGCATTGGAGATGCCGTGGCGACCGGGCCCACGTTCGATATTGCTGACGTAACCCGTGGTGGCCATCAGGTCGCACAAATCGATGATATTAAGTGGCGTGGGCACCCAGAATGCAGTGTGGTGCAGGCGCGGGCCTTCACCGTTAGTGAAGGCGATATCGTGGACACCGCCCTTACGATGCATCCAGGCCGCCCATAGCTTGCCGCTCTCTTCATCCTCGGTGTATTCAGTGACCCGGAATCCCATGCTGTTATAGAA
The DNA here is from genome assembly GCF_050269715.1 of Halomonas sp. NPDC076908. Classification (NCBI taxonomy): domain Bacteria; kingdom Pseudomonadati; phylum Pseudomonadota; class Gammaproteobacteria; order Oceanospirillales; family Halomonadaceae; genus Halomonas; species Halomonas sp. NPDC076908. Next base: position 30,952 of record NZ_JBNNIW010000032.1, read on the forward strand.
CGCCACGGCGTCATCGACACTGGTAGAAAACAGATTGAAGTGGTCGATGCGTAGCGGTTTGACACCCCGGTAGAGAGCGTACTGTTGATGGATAGGCGCTAGCCGTTCCATCATGTAATAAAACTCGATAGGGGTGTCAAAGCAGTCCACGGTGCGCAGCGTGCGACCTTGATAGGGGCGTTCTACCCACTCGACGGGCTTACCCTGCTGCTCAAACCATGCGTACGCCTTGTCTAATTCGCTCTCATCAAAAACCTTGAAAGAGAGCGCCTGGACGTTAGCTTCAGCGCTTTTTTCGAGCACCATGCAGTGGTGGCCGCGCTCTTCCATGGCCCGTAGATAGATGCGCTGGTCGTCTTCGTCGGTGACCTGAAGGCCGAGCGTATCCACATAAAAGTGGCGGCTCTTGGCCAGATCGGTCACGCCGAATACAACATGGCTTAAGCGTATAATGTTGAATTCAGGATATAAGTTAGGGGCTGGTGTGGGCATTGTGTTTCTCCATATACCATCTAAACAGGCGGTGTGAGCCAGAGTTGTCGTCTCGGGTGTTGATTAGCCGAGTTTTGGAACCGGATGCACCTTGCGCGGGAAGGAAACGTTGACGGTCTCCATATAAAAGTCGAAGGACCAGTCCCCGCCGTCCCTGCCAATGCCGGAGGACTTAACGCCACCAAAGGGCGCGGGCAAATGGCGCACGTTCTCGGAGTTGACCCACATCATGCCGGCTTCAAGCTGATCGGTTAAACGCATGGCGCGGTTGAGGTCATTGGTCCACAGGTAGGCAGCCAGGCCGTACTCGGTATCGTTGGCGATACGCAGAGCGTCATCCTCGTCTGTGAACGGAATGGCGGTCAGCACCGGGCCAAAAATCTCTTCCTGGGCGATGGCCATATCATTGTTGGCCTGGGTAAATAGCGTTGGGCGCACGAAGCAGCCCTCTGCGCCGACCTTTTCGCCACCCGCCGCAATGGTGGCGCCTTGCGCGCGGGCCTTGTCAAAATAGGACAGTACTTTTTTCTCGTGCTCAGGGTGAATCAGTGGGCCGACGACGGTGTCTGGGTCAAGAGGGTGGCCGACCTTGACGTTGTTGGCGATGTCGGCAACGCGGCGAGTGACCTCGCCGTAGATAGTGTCTTGCACCAACAGGCGTGAAGAGGACGTGCAGCGCTCACCGTTTAGCGAGTAGATCATGAAGGTGGCGGCTTCTATCGCACGCTCAATATCCGCGTCGTCAAAAATAATGACAGGATTTTTACCGCCGAGCTCGAAATGGAAGCGCTTCAGCGTGGGAGCTGCCTGGGCCATGATCATTTGCCCGGTGCGACTTTCACCCACAAAGGCCACTGCCTTGATGCCCTTGTGCTCTGTTAGCGCTTTACCAGCGTCCTCGCCGAAACCATTGACCAGATTGAGTACACCCTTCGGTAGCCCGGCTTCTTCTGCGATCTCAACCAGCAGCTTTGCTGTCATCGGCGAAAATTCGGCGGGTTTGTGCACCACGGTGCAGCCGGACGCCAGGGCGGGCGCTATCTTCCAGGTGGATAGCATAAACGGCGTGTTCCACGGTGTGATCACTCCCACCGGGCCAAGCGGGCGCTGGGAGGTTACATTCATTTGGGTGTCGTTACGCAGGGCCAGGCCATCCTCGGCCTCGGGGGCTTTGTCTGCGAAGTAGCGAAAATTAGCCGCACCACGAATAGCAGCCTTCGACATAAAACGCAGCGCTTGGCCGGTATCCATGCACTCCGTGAAAGCGATCTCTTCTGCACGGGCTTCAATGGCTTCGGCCACCTTGATCAGAATAGCGCGGCGCTCTTTACCTGGCGTTCTACTCCAGGTTTTAAAGGCTTCCTGAGAGGCTTTCACGGCGCGGTCGATATCGTCGCTGCCGCCACGGGCAACGCTGGCTAAGGGCTTGAGGTCAACGGGAGAAATAGTGTCGAAGGTGGCTCCCGACTGTGCGGGTACCGACTCACCGTTGATGTGGTTGAGTACCCCTTGCTCTTTAAAGCGCTGCATATACTGCTGCGCCCGGGCGATGTTGTCTTGCAAAGTGCTCATGGTGAAGGCTCCTGTTATGACGACAGTCGGGAGTGAATAGGCGTGTCTTTCCAACTCAAATCGGCGCTGATCTCGCGGATTTCCAGCGATAAGGCGAAGTGGGGCGTGGCGAGCTGCTTGGCCAGAGCTTGCTGTACGCCTGCAAACACCAGGTCGCCGGCAGCTTTAAGCGTGGACCGTTCTCGACCCGTGCCGACCGAGAGCGTCATCGCCATAAAGTTGTTATCCGGGTGGTCATCGGCAACGATACAATGCGTAGCGGCGAAGGCGCGTACACGAATGCCAGCGAGTGGAAAAACTTTGCTCTCTTTCATAGCTTGATGGGCGGCTTGGCAGACACGAAGAATGTCGGCATGTTCATCAGTGTTTGGAGAATATTCGATACGCAGGTGTGGCATATTATTGTTCCTGAAAGCTTATAGATTAATACTAAGTAATTGTAAAAATTAAGAGTTTCAATGTTTCTTAATAGGTACTCTACCACTTATTAATATATTAACAATAAAAATTGTAACATCAAATAAAACTAAATTAACGTAGCCAGAATGGCTTTATGCGCGTCCAATCTTTTTTATAAACGGTATTAGAGGTGTTGCCACTAGTACCGCAGCTGTAGATAAACGCCATACTTCGTTGAACACGACCTGTGGGTGAGCGAGGTATCCGATGCTGAATGACCTGACCCTTGAGAACGTGCGCAAGCAGACCCTTGACTCGGTATCGGCGCTGTACTCATAGCTGACAAAGCTGGGCGTTACGACAAACGCAACGAGACCCGTGAGCGCTTCGGTTCCTATCTGCGGGGGCCTATTGGGCGATGCACAATTACGGCTTCCAGCACCTAATCAACCGAACCCGCTTGGTTGAGGACGGTGAACACGTGATGCTGTCTACAAGACACTGCGCGACGACAATGGAGTGCTAATGGTGGATGACCGGGTTCCGCAAGAAGTGCCGCCATTTAGTGGGTGTCAAGAGCCAGTACAGCGGAACCGCAGGCCGGATCGAGAATTGTCGGATAGGTGTGTTCCTCGGCTATGCCAGTTGCTGGGGGCAGGGATTGATGCGCGCCCTATTCTTGCCACAGGATTGGGCAGAAGATCGTAAACGCTGTTGCCAGGCTGGCTGCCGGAGGAAGTAAGTCAGAAGCTCAAGTCGGTGTTAGCCCGGAAGGTGCGGATCTGGACGCTGGATATCGGCGTCAAGGCTAGCTGGGTGAGGGAAAGTGCCGTGTATAGCGAGTCTTTCCAGCTAGGCTGGACACTTGAGGAGCGCATTCAAGGTAATGTGATGGTAGTCAGTCGCAAGGTGCATGTCTGGCAGGGGCTAAACAACATAAAGTGGGCGACCTGCTGGAAGCCCAGCCCAGGAGCACCGGCAGGATCCAGCTCAGCGCTGGGTCGGGTAGTCGGCGCCCAGCAATATGACTAGGTATATCTGCCGGTGAATCCGGGCCCTTTCAAAAGATGGCAGTGTGGGACGTTTCCTCGACAGCTAACAGAAAATGACGGCGTCTTTCACCTTCGCCCCATGCGTTACGTCACTCGAAGACCTCGCGCTGATAAAGTACCTATACAAAAGAAATCCGATATTCCTTGCCATAGCCTGACAACTCCTTCTGCACATGATATTTCAGGGACTGGAAGCTTTCATAATCCGCTAGTGGCAACCACTCATACTTCACCTTGCGCCAGAGAATCTCGATCAGGTTCAATTCTGGCGAATAGGAGGAAAGATAGATCACATAAACCCGATGGCTCAGCTACTCCAGTCGCTTGCGCTGAAGCAGGGCCGAGCGATGAACAATGGCATTGTCCATCGTCACGATGGCAAAGGTATCGGGTGACTTTTGGGTAATAAAGTGATCAAAGGCTTCGATAACGGCCCCGGAGGTGACCGTATCAGTTGTCGAATGGTAAATCAGCTTGCCTTGGCGACTCAGAAAACCCAGCAAATTCAGACGCTGGCTGTGTGAGTAAGCTGGCATCATTCGAGGATGACCGACGGGACTCCAGGTGTAAGGCAAGACAGACGACAGGGAAAAGCCAGACTCATCGAAGTAGTACAGTTCAGCTTCGCCTCGATCTTCCCAGCGCTGAAGCTTGGCTAGCAGGCCTTGTGTATGTCGGAAGTCCGTCTCGTCACGCCGATCTTTCAGAGATCGCCGAGCCCGCTTAAAGCTATACCCCAGTTTTTTTAATGCTCTCTTGATTGTCATGGTGCTAGAACATTTTACAGTTTCCTGCTGTAGTCGTGCCTGAACCAGCTTTTAGCTGGTGGGGCTGTTCTTCTGCAAGTGCCCGTAGCCGTTCCCGCTCCTCGTCACTGTAGATAGAAGGACGACCGGCAATAGGCTTATCACTGAGCCCTTCGAGCCCCTGTGCTTCCCAAGCATCAAACCAGAGCGAGACCGTCTCTCGTGTGACAGACAGGATCTTGCAAACCTGGTTGATGGTGTGTCCTTGATGGCTCAGCACGATGGCATGGGCACGGCGACGCAAGGCTGGCTTTTTTCCATGCTGTAGGTGGCTATCAGTGCCTGAAGGTCAGTGTCGGACAGAGGTAGTACAAAACGGAACTTCATGATCATCTTCCTGATTCAATAGTCAGGATCATAGGTATAGAGGAAAATTTATATTCGGCTACTTAGTTGGGGCCCCGTGGAATGTTGAGCGCAGTTTTCAGGAAAGCAAAACACAAAGGGGCTTGATCAATGAGATGCGGGTCTGGCTAAGCTGGTATCTCCATATCAGGCTAGTGATGGCTGCCTACCCGCTTGGTTACGTTGCGCCGACATCAGCTTAATATGCCTGTTGCTGAACCTGGGGGGGCAAGGCCCCTCGTTCTCTCCCTGGCCGAAATGCGGCGATGGCTGTACCTTACCACCTTTGCCCAGCGACAAAGATGGCTAAAAGATACGCAGCACTAGTTCTGCTGGAGAAGACTTTAGCAACGTTTCGCACAGAATTAGCACTGGGTAGGACGCCAGCGGAAAAAAGAAGCATCAACTCCTTGTCACTCAATGATTATTTTTAAATGCAGTACTAGGGTCTGTTGACGTTTTAAGGGATAGCATTGGCAGGATAGGGGCAAACTCGCAGAATAAAGGTTCCGACACCAACAAACTGCGAGCTTGCCATGCCCCGACTGATGCTCACGGATGAACACTGGTCGAAGCTAAAACCTATCCTGCTTCAACAACGTATCTATGACAAGGCTGACCTGCGGATGACGGTAGAAGGTAGACTTTACCGAATCCGTACCGGCTGCCAGTGGCGCGATTTCCCCGACGATTTTGGGCACTGGAATACAGTCTATAAGCGCTTTAACGCCTGGTCGTCGGCGGGCAAACTGGTGGCTGTTTTTAATCGGTTAGTGGAAGATCCAGATACGGAATGGCTCTTCATTGATGGCTCCTATATCAAGGCGCATCAAGACTACACAGGGGCTGCCTCAGGGGAAGTAGAAGCCATTGGCAAAAGCCGTGCGGGCAACACAAGCAAGATACACCTAGCCGTTGACGCTTATGGACTACCGATTGCTTTCAGGATCACCGGAGGTGACGTACATGACAGCACCGAGGCACAGGCGCTGATTGATGCGTTGCCAACAGGCGGGGCATTAGTGGCTGGCAAAGGGTATGACAGTGGGCGTATCCGTGAGCAGATCGACGCCAAGGGGATGGACTCGGTGATCCCACGCAAGCGCAACTCAAAGACGGGGAATAGCAATTTAGACAGAGGGTTATATCGCTATCGTCATCTTGTAGAGAATGCCTTTGCTCGGTTGAAGCCGTATCGCGCCATAGCGACGCGTTACGACAAGCTCAAGCGAAACTATGAAAGCATGGTGGCCTTAGCTTGTGGTTTTTTATGGCTGCCCATGTGAAACGTCAACAGGCCCTAGTCTTCTGGGGTTAAGAGGTGTGTCAATATTTGTAGCCTGAAAGCTTTCTAAGAAACAGTGCTCGTAGCACACATGGACATGATCGTGAGATTCGACAACCATCCAGCTAAGAAATTTAAAGTACTACTAATGGTGTAGGTGTGAAATTAGTTAACGTGTTGACTTTATCGCAGCCTAAGCCTAACGTTGGGTATAGATGAGAATTGCATTACTTAAATCAAAGGCGATACAGTTCTATTAATAATTAAACTGTAATATAGCAATGATCATTTTAACGCTAATAATAATGAATAATGGTAAACCCCCTCCAAGGAGTTATGTATGAAAAAAATTTACTTCCGTGCAGTTATAGCCAGTTTCTGTACATCGATAGCAGTAATTTCAACGAGTGCCTTTGCTGATCTGGATAGACTGACAATTGGAACTAACCCGAGCGGCTCAACCTTTTATTTGATTGGTGGAGGGCTGTCCAGGCTCTACCAGACTGAACTTGGTATTCGTAGTACCGCTCAACCTAATGCGGGCTCTTCTGTCTATTTGCCGATGATCAGTACTGGAGATATGACACTAGGCATATCCAGCTCTATCGAGGCGAGTATGGCTTATAACGGTGAAGCTAACTTTCCCATAAAAATGGATAATCTCAGGGTGCTCGCTCGCATTTGGAGCCTACCCTACGCTTACCTTACAACTGGTGACTCTGGCATTAATACTGTCGAAGATCTTAGAGGTAAACGAGTGATGGGAAATATGTCAACGAATATAGCATTAACTAGAATTAACAAAGCCATTTTGCAGTCAGGTGGCTTGACAGAAGAAGACGTTGATTTTGCCCGTTCTGGGGGATTAATGGATGGGATTGAAGCAGTTTTGCAAGGTCGTGCAGATGCTGCGCCAGTCGCTACAACTATGCCAGTTCTTATGGAGTCACATGGAACGGCTCCGGGCGGCCTACGTATAATAGCTAATGGAGAACAGGGAACAACAGAGTTTTTTTCAAATATAGTGCCTGGCTTATCAGAATATTTGGCAGAACCAAACTCCCGCCATCCTTATATTGTCGGTGAAACCGAAATAACATCTTATGATATCTACGTTGTCGCAAATGAAGACCTTTCGGAAGAAGACGCTTACCGTCTAACTGAAGTTGTTTATGAAAACTGGCCACAGATGCAAAAAGATTACCCACCTTTGAGGGCGGTACCTCAAGAAGGGCTCTATGTTGATCAGCCTACCATTCCATATCATTCAGGTGCAGAGAGTTTCTTCAGCAAGCTAGAAATGAACGAATAACCAATAAACGACATTCCCTTCAATTACAGAAACTGGGCCGGTTTCGAGAAGTCAACCGCCCAGTAAGCTAGTGGAGTAGTCATGGCTATACTCTATTCTGGGGTAACAGGCTTGGTAAAGTTGCTGTTGCCGCTGTTAAGCATTTTATGGGTGTTCGCAGTTCCTGAGAGACTAGGTATTCCGCTTGTTTCCCAGCAACTCATTGCTATTATGCTTGGTCTAGCTGCTGCTGGGGCTTTCTTAACAAAGCCTTATCGTGACCATGGCGGTATTATTGACTTTACATTAGCTTTGCTCGTGGCTGCTAGTTGGTTCTGGTATGCCTGGAACTTTGAACAGTGGATGGTAATGCTAGCCTTTCGCACTCCAGATATGTGGGTGCCTGGTATAGTTGCCTTATTGCTACTTTTGGAGGCACTGCGTAAGTCATTAGGGTTGGTGATCGCAACTTTCATCGCGTCTATAGTGGCTTATGGATTTGTTGGTCATTTGTTGCCGGGTTCGCTGAGTGCTGAAACTTCTGCACCAACACGCACCGTGCTATACCTTTATGCTGATAGTAGCGGTGTTCCCGGTACAGTTGTGCGTATTATCATTGAGCTAGTGGTTCCGTTTGTCATTTTCGGTAAATTAATGGAAATTGCTGGAGGAATGACTTTTTTCAATAATCTTGCGATGAGTTTAATGGGGCATCGACGAGGTGGGCCAGCTAAGGTAGCAGTAGTGGCTTCAAGCTCCTTTGGTACTCTTTCAGGATCTACGGTAGCTAACATAATGTCTACCGGAATTATGACGATTCCCTTAATGAAGCGAACGGGATTCAGCCCATCACATGCCTCAGCAATCGAAGCAGTTGCCTCTAATGGCGCACAATTAATGCCGCCTGTAATGGGTGCAACAGCCTTTATAATGGCTGAATTCCTAGATGTTTCATATGGCACTATTGTCACGGCAGCAATAATACCAGCATTGCTATATTACTTAGTATTATTTATGCAGATTGATGCTATTGCAGTTCGGGATAATATCCGAGGTCTTGATAAGTCTGAGTTGCCTAACATGAGGGAGACACTGCGTCAGGGTTGGATATTTATTTTTCCTTTGGCCGTGCTAATCTATTTAATGTTCTGGCAAGGCTTTAATCCGGGCATAGCAGCTTTGTATGCCGCTGGTGTGGTCTTGATTGGTTATTTGGCTCGATATTATAAAGAGTTTAATTTATTTAAATTTATAAGTGAGTTGCGGAGTGTAGGTACAGAAGCAATTCCGCTAATATTGATAGGCGGAGCGGCTGGCGCAGTTGTTGGAATTATGAACTCCACTGGCTTTGCTTTCCAGTTGTCATTGTTACTATCAAACGTGGCAGAACAATATGGGTTATTTTCGATGCTCTTATTGACAGCCCTTGTATCTATCGTTCTAGGCATGGGAATGCCAACAGCGGCAGTTTACATAGTCTTGATCACAGTGATAGCACCTACTGTTATTGATCTTGGTATCGAACCTATTGCTGCGCATATGTTTCTTTTTTATTTTGGCTTAATGAGTATGATCACGCCACCTATTGCCATTGGTAGTATTGTTGCTGCGTCTATCGGTAGGGCTAGTATGTGGTCGACTGGGTTTTATGGGATGAAGCTTGGAATAATGGCGTATATGTTGCCTTTTTTATGGATTTATAATCCAGCGATATTAATGAACGGGTCTCTTATTGATGTGTTTTTGGTTGTTATGCATTGCGTCGTAGGAGCTGTGTTAATTCGAGAATCAATATTGCACTCACCAGTAAGATGGTTGCCGGATCTATGTTGGTCGTCTCTCTTGATGCTATTAGCCCTTGGCATCGGTAGCGCAAGTCTTTGGATGAATGATAATGCGATGCTTATGTTATCTCCAATAATTATACCTATACTAATATGGGGTAAAAGAATATCAACTAGCAGCATGAATTCGTCGAATAGCGCATTGACAAAGTAAACATGTTTACTATAATAAAGATGTATCCGCTACTTAAGTTAGCTAAATAACACATTGTGAGGAATGTCCTTATGGAACTAATTGATCTAAAACAGTTGGCTGATGTCGATGAAGGTAAGATAAGTCGAGAGATATTTGTTAATGATAAGCTTTATCAGCAAGAGCTCGAAAGAGTTTTCTCGCGTGCATGGCTATTTGTAGGTCACGAAAGCCAAGTGCAAAATCCAGGTGATTTCTTCGTCTCTCGTATGGGAGAAGAATCAGTCATTCTTGTGCGAGATAAAGCTCATGAAATACATGTTTTTTTGAACTCCTGTCGTCATCGCGGAATGAAAGTATGTCGCTATGAATCGGGAAATACATCGCTATTTACTTGTCCTTACCATAGTTGGACATATGCTACAGACGGTAAGCTTCGCGGTGTTCCACTCTATAAGTCATTATATGAAGGAGTATTAGATAAGAATGAGTGGTCATTGATTGAAGTGGCAAAAGTAACAAATTATAAAGGTAGTATATGGGCAACTTGGGATCCTGAGGCACCTGAATTTCTTGAGTATTTGGGTGATGCGAGACAACATCTTGATTTGGCGCTTGACTGCCGTGATGGTCGACCGGGGGGGGCTGAAGTTGTTGGGGTTCACAAATGGGTATTCCCTTCAAATTGGAAGTATGCGGCTGAAAACTTTTTAGGGGATACTTATCACAACCCAAGCCATCGCTCCGTTGACCTTATTGGAATTGGTCCTTCTGCGGAAGAAGGCGTTAAGGGGCGTCGTGACAATGAGCTTGAGTATGCTCAGCATGTCTGGATCAGCTTTGCCCAAGGTCATGGGGTGCACTCAGCCGTTCAGCCGGAAGGACAAGAATATGTTGAACAATTTAAAAACGACCCTGAGATTGAAGAGTATTTCCGAAACTGTTATCACGAACGAGTTCGGCTTATGGGAGATGAGGCGCGCTTAAGGCCTTTTGTTGGAACCATTTTCCCGAACACATCATTTCACGGCAGTCAGCCTCGTAGCCTCTGCACTTGGCACCCACATAGCCCGACTGAAACAGAGGGATGGCGGTTTTTCTTAGTTGATGCTGATGCTCCGGAGAAAGTGAAGAAATTTCTGCGTCATTATTATATGCGCTATTCAGGTCCGGCAGGGATGACCGAGCAAGACGATTTAGAAAACTGGCTTTACGCTACTCAAGCGAGTCAAGGAACAATTGCTCGCAGATATGCTTTTAATTACCAACAGTCTTTGAATGTGGCCAAACTAGACCCCGTCGTTTACGGATTGACTATTAAAGGAGAAGTTAGCACTCAAGTTTCTGAGCATATGCCCCGTGGCTTTTATAAACGTTGGGCTGATTATATGGCAGGAAAACCGTGGAAAGAATTACTTGGCCACAATGATACCCGCTTCGTACCAAATCAGGATTAATTATGAGTGATAAACCTGTAGTTATTGTTACCGGTGGAACTTACGGGTTGGGTCGTGATATTAGTCTGACTTTGGCGCGTCGAGGTTGGTCGGTGGTGGCTTTTGGCTTGGAGAGTCGTCAAGCATCTAGCTTAGCGGAGAATGCAATCCCACATCTGATGGCAGAGGCGGAGAATGATGGCTTGTCTATCCTTGCAGTAGAGGCAGATGTCAGTAAAGAATCAGAAGTGGCTCGTGTTATCTCGACCACAATTGAACGCTTCGGTCGAATTGATGCTTTAGTAAACAATGCTGCTATAGGCCCCCTAGGAACAATATTAGATACTTCTCCAGAACTTTGGGATCAGATTGTCGACGTCAACTTAAAGGGTCCCTATCTTGCAAGTCGTGCAGTAATTCCACACTTTATTTCTCAAGGAGGGGGAAGCATCGTAAATGTAGGCTCGGGCTCAGGATGGGGCAAACCAAACATGGCTGCATACGCGACCACGAAAGGTGGGCTGTTGGCATTCAGTGCGGCCACTGCTCTCGATTTCTTTCATAAAAGAATAAGGGTCAATACCGTTATTCCTGGCGGTGGTGGAATTGTGGCTGGCATGAGTCTAGGCAGGGTTGATGGCGATATTAACCGATTGAAAGAAAAAGCGGTAGGAACAGTCGCTGGGCGTGCAACAACCGGAAAAGACTTAGCTCTAGCTGTAGCCTTTTTATTATCGGAGGATGCAGAAGTGATTTCTGGAACAGTACTAGACGTAGGATGCTTTGCTCATCAAGGATCTTCAGTTCCTCTTTAATTAAAATTTCAAAAAAGGTATATCAAAATGAATTTATGTGAGCAGTATTCTGCTGAGGATAAAATATATTATTTTTATCTACAAAAGGAGGTTGAGCAATTTTTTTACCATGAGGCTGAGCTAATTGACACTCGCCAGTTTAAAGAGTGGCTAGAGCTTATGCATGAAGACATTAGTTACTTTATGCCAATGAGAAAGAATGTAAAATTTGGACAGCATGCTGCCTTAGAGAATACACGGCGTGGAGAGGAGATAAGCTGGTTTGATGAAGATAAGTGGACTTTAGGAAAGCGTGTAGAGCAAATTCTAACTGGTGTTCATTATGCAGAAGAACCTTTATCTCGAGTTTCTCACTTAGTTACTAATATACAACTGACCGAAGTTAAGCCAAATCTAAGGTCGCCAACTGAAGTGAGCACTAGCTGTAGATTTATGGTCTATCTTAACCGTGTAGAATATGAAACGTATACATTTGTAGGTAAGAGATATGACCGTTTAGTTCGCGATGGAGGTAAGTGGAGTGTTATTTCTCGCGAAATAATTTTAGATCAGAATGTACTGTTGGCAAAAAATCTCACTACATTTTTCTAATTGGAGATACGTAATGATTGATCTTTATTCAGTTGCTAAAGGTGATTTAGTAACACTAAAAGATGGTCGTAGTGGCATTTGTACACAGAATATGGAGGATGGTCAATGGATTGAGGTAAAGATCGATAAGGACATTGACCTAGTACACAGCCAAGATATAGCCAAGGTTAAGAACCTGGAGAGCTTCTGATGAAGGAGACTATATGTTAAGCGTTGCACATATGCCGTCAGACTTTCACCCATTAGTGTTAATACACGCCGATCTTGTAGGAGTGACTGAGCTTGCTAAAATTTTAGACAGCCTAGCCGATGGTAAGTCTACCGAAGCTTTGGTTGGGTCAAATGAAGTAAAGACAGCTGCGTTAGTGATACAGGTAGTTGAGTGTGAAGGCTTATTCGCCGAAGTGGATGATGCTTTACATTGGTATTTGACTAAAGAGATGGCAGCGAATCATGCCTCTGATCTAATAGGTTTTGTTTCACGTAATGAGCTTTCAGGGTCAGTGATTCTGGAAAATGGAATACTTGATGAGACCCCCATTAAGGTTACTGTTGGTGAGTTCGATGATGCTTTCTTTACTGATTCTGCTTTACAATAACTAAGTAAGTGAGATGAAAATGAAAAAAACTGTAATTATCGTTGGCGGAGGGCAGGCAGCCTGTTCATGCGCTTTCAAATTGCGTGAACTGGGCTACGATGGCCAAGTTTTGATAATATCATCTGAGCTTTCGAAGCCTTATCATCGTCCTCCACTTTCTAAAAAGTATCTTCTAGGAAGTGTAGAACGCAACGATTTGGAAATTAAGTCTGAGTTTTTATATCAGAGCCAACGTATTGATGTGCTCTTAGGAACAACTGTAACAGAGATTGATAGGGACAAACGTCAAGTTGTTGTGAATGGTGGGAGAAGATTTACATATCAAACATTGGTTTTAGCTACAGGAGCGAAGGCGCGCGAGCTACCTGAGGCTCAAGGTGGTGGGGCATCTAATGTCTTAACTCTGCGAACACTCGATGATGCCGATCGGCTACGTCCTTTTCTTAAAAAAGCAAGTTCATTGCTGGTAGTTGGCGGTGGGTATATCGGTTTGGAAATGGCTGCGGTAGCACGCAGTCTTGGGCTCAACGTGACTTTAATAGAATTATCAGACCGTATTCTGAATCGTGTTGCTAGCGCCAAGACAGCACATTTTTTCAAGTCATTACATTGTCGAGAGGGTGTTGTTATTCATGAGAATACCTCAATAGTATCAGTTACTCGGCAGGAGGGTAAGGTGGTTTCCGCTGAATTGAGTAATGGTGTTCACATTGATGTTGATTTTATTGTCGCAGGTATTGGTGTAACTGTGAATACTTCACTTGCTCTGCGAGCAGGATTGGAAACAGGACTTGGAATTGAGGTAGATGAAGCGGGGCGCACTTCAGACCCAGCAATCTATTCCGCTGGCGACTGTGCTAGCTTTGAGTTTCGCGGGCTATCGATAAGGCTAGAGTCTATTCAGAACGCTGTAGATCAGGCAGATTCGGTAGCACAGTCTATTGTCAATCCAGGTTTTAAATACCGACCACTGCCATGGTTTTGGTCGGATCAGTATGATACTAAGTTACAGACTGCAGGACTTAATACCGGGTATACAAAAAGTGTTTTTCGACCGTCGACTAAACGAAATGATGCTGCGTCTGTTTGGTACTTTGATGACAAACGTTTGTTAGCAGTGGACGCAATAAATGAGCCATCTACGTTCATGATTGCTAAGGCTTTGCTAAAGGAAGAGATTTGCTTAGATGCTGAGACATTAAGTGAAGTAGACAATATTCGTAGTTTGTTACCCATGAGGAATTAATATTAATCTTATATTTTTTTTCTTTAAATTTTATACATACGTTCATTTGTTATAAGTGGTTATGCATAAGTTATAGAGTAATTAGTGCCGTAACCATTGCATACGTTTTTGACCGCTTCACAAAGCTTATCGAACGAACTGTAGGCTGTTAACGGTAGCCACCGGTATTTGATTTCGCGCCAAAGGATTTCGATCAGGTTCAGCTCCGGCGAATACGGCGACAAATAGACCAGATGAATGCGATGTGCCATCCAATCAATACGTTTGCGCTGGAATGCCTTGGAACGGTGCATTTTGGCATTATCCAGTATCACGACGGCGAAGGCGTTAGGGTCTTTATGTGCCGCAAACTGATCAAAGGCTTCTATAACGGTCTCAGTGGTCACTGACTCGGTGGTCATGTGGTGAAAAAACTCGTCTTTTCTGGTGAGAAAGCCCAGTACATTCAATCGTTTGCTGTGTGGGTAGGCCGTGACTTCCCAGGGCTTGCCTATCGGGCTCCATGCATAAGGAAGTGACGATGATTGCGAGAAACCGGCTTCATCAAAGAAATAGAGATCGCACTCACCCTCACCTTCCCACTCCTTCAATACATTGATCATCTCTTGCGTATGGCGGAAATCTGTTTCGTCACGCTGTGCCCTCAATGAGCGGCGTATCCGCTTACAGCTATAGCCTTTTTTTTAACGCGCGCCGCAACGTGTCCTGGCTGACGACGTTGCCTGTCTGCTCCTGAAACTTGGCATGGAGGACAGGCAATTGATGGGGATATTCTTCAACCAGTTGCTCTAACACAGCAAGATCACTCTCGCTGAGAAGGTGGGGGCGTCCTTCGCGAGGCTTGTCTTGAAGCCCTTCAATACCGCCTGCTTCCCATTGGGATAACCACGTCGATACCGTATCGCGCTTGACCCCGATAATATCGCGAATCTGGTTAATCGTATGGCCCTTGTGGTTGAGCAGAATGGCGTGAGCCCGACGACGTAGCGCTCTCTTTTCGCCGTACTGGTAGGCTTCATTTAAGAGTCGTTGCTGGTCAGGTGTTAAAGAAACAAAACGTAAGCGCCGAGACATGGTTCCGTATTTTACTCTGATGGATCTTTGTTATTTATACGCGATAATTTATGCGAAGTCACTTAGTTTATATGTTTTTTGTTTGCTTTATGTATCAGTAAAGTATGCTTTGTTATATTGAATAAGTTGAAGTCTTTGTAGTGTGCTTTTTAAGCAGGCTAATAAAGTGGGCGGCCTCAAGTTCCAAGTGCAACGCTATCGAAGAGTGCTCGGACTGACGACGGATTTTTTAAGTATCTTTGCGTTGATATCTAGCGGTGTCCACCAGTCCAGTGTCTTGCGTGGCAGTGTATTGAGTGAGTCGGGGGTATCGTCGAGCTCTTCTTGACTGTAGCCCTACATGTTCGTGCACTTTTGCAGTTACTGCCTCAACAGCCCGTTGGTGTTGTGGGGGCGGTCATACGCTTGCAGCCCCGCTGTCATGGGTTATACGGGTCAGCAAAGTAAATCGCTTTACCGGTCTTCTGAGTAATCTCGGTATGTTTCACCATATCTTTCCCTCGTCATAGGTCATGGACAGGCGTAGGGAGCGCGGTAACTCATTGAGTTTGTCACTGAAACCGACGGCCGTGGCTGTGGTGCTATCTACTTTTGTCAGGATCTCTAAACGCGTAGTGCTCTCCAGCAATGTACCGACGACAGAGCGGTTATTAGCGCAGCAGGTAACAGCCAGTTCTAAAAGTTAACCATCGAGATGCAGCTTCGTGCAACTGCTAGGCCGACAGAGGGGGACAGTCGGACACGGTATCAAGCGAGACTTGCTTCATACGCTATATCAGGGCTTATTGTTTGGCGTGCCAGTTCTCGTGAAATAAAACTAGCGCACGGCCCAACTGAGGCGTGATAGCACGAATCGAGAGGTGAGCCCGCACCAGCATGATGGCGGCTCGATCTTCAGTAGATAATGTGACCATAACAATGAGACGTGGCAATACCCTAGCTGATAGGTTGGGTGTAGCACTTGGTCATTGAGATTGCCGAGCATGGTTTTTTTAATTTCCCATTTTTGAGGTTGTCCGAATGACTTATTGCTTTAGCATTTTTGAAATAATCGCTGTGGTATCATATGTACTAATATTTGTTATAGCAGGGTTAGTTAAGGGCGTGGTTGGATTTGGAACTCCTTTAATTACAGTTCCGTTTATTGGTATGATTCACGATATTCCTACTGCAGTCGGATGGTCTCTTCTTCCAATTATATTTTCAAATTTGTTACAGGCTTACGAGTGTCGAGGTGGCAGTGTTGTTTTTAAGAGAGTTTGGCCTTTGCTCGCTTGTTTGAGTGTGTCTTTGATTTTATCTGTGCAACTTCTAAAGAGCTTTCATTCTAATGTTATAACTATGTTAGTTGGCTTTTTAATTCTTTTTTTTGTTTCGAGTCAATTTTTTCCAAGACCACCTAAAATTGCAGAGCGCTGGCAATCACCTGTACTTGTTGTAGCTGGAATAACTAGTGGTTTTATTGGTGGACTAACTTCTTTTTATGGTTTTCCGGCGTTACAGGCTTTGATATCTATTGATCTAAATCGCCGTGAGTTTATACTTTCAACAAGTGCTTTGTTTCTTCTCGGTACTGGGGTTCTAAGTGGTTATGCAAAAGTTATCGAGTTACTTTTTCCGTAATTATCACATACGTTTTTGACCGCTTCACAGAGCTTGTCGAACGAACTGTAGGCT